>CAITQQ010000209.1 GCA_903894575.1 uncultured bacterium | reverse complement strand
AGGAATATGAGCATTATGAAGCTGGAGCAGTTTATATCAGTGAAAAATCAGCGCTATGGTCAACCAATTTATATGAATATTTTGATGCCCTCATATACGTGGATAAAACAAAACCAGCAGACAATTTTAACATAGGAAAAGTTATAAAATAGCGGCGAGATTTAGTTTATCAACCCTGTTTATCAATGAACAAAATATTTAAATTTCTAATTTTAAGTTTATCAATATCTGTAACCTTATACGCGCTAGTTGTTTATTCTTTTCTTGAACTTGGCGTTGCAGTTCACCCAGGTATGAAAAGTAATTTTCAAGCACACCCCATCGGTATCTACTTGCATATTTTTGCATCACTCATCGCCTTAGCAATTGGACCTTTCCAATTCTATGAAAAGTTCAGATTAAATAAGATACAAGTACATCGATTGCTAGGTAAGATCTATCTGATAAGCGTATTAGTTGGAGGACTTTCTGGTTTATATATGTCTCAATATTCATTTGGTGGCATGATTTCTCATTCAGGATTTTTCACTTTGGCCATACTATGGTTAGCCACAGGATATAAAGCATATCATTCTATAAAAAATAAAAATGTCCAAGCACACCAATATTGGATGTTTATCAATTTTGCACTCACATTTGCTGCAGTTACATTGCGTACTGGATTAGGAATAGGTTTCGCTAGTGGAACTCCTTTTGAAGTATTCTACCCATACCTTGCTTGGCTTTGTTGGGTACCTAATTTACTTGTTGCACTTGTCATAATTAGAAAAGATGCAACTACCCTAACTCACTGAAAGACAAAGAAAAAGCCATCATTTCTGATGGCTTGTCCAGTGTGGCTCCTCAGACTGGACTTGAACCAGTGACCCTCTGATTAACAGTCAGATGCTCTAACCAACTGAGCTACTGAGGAGTTTCCCTAATGGGGTTGCAAAAATAGGGATTTTCCTGTTTTTCAAAAACAAAAAATAGCGTTGCGGGGTAAAAAAATCAGAAAGTCCTCTGTAGCCCTACATAAATGCGCGTTTATAACCAGGTTATAGCGTTATTTTAGCCATATCATGACACTCATGCCCATAGACCTCCAGACAACCCATCTCAAGAATGACCTTGTTCAGTTGATTCCGCTTGATGAATCACATTTTGAGGAGTTGTATGCAGTGGCATCAGACCCTTTGATCTGGGAGCAGCATCCCAACCCGGACCGGTACCAGCGTCCTGTTTTCTCGAATTATTTTACTGGTGCCATCGAGTCCAAAGGAGCTTTCCTGATTCGAGACCTCATATCGGGAGCAGCCATCGGGTCCTCAAGGTTTTATGACCATGAACCTGAACATCGCCGGATCAAAATTGGCTATACTTTTTTTGCGCGTACATGCTGGGGGAAGCCTTTTAATCAACAGGTAAAGCGTTTGATGCTGGGGCATGCGTTTACCTTTGTTGATGCCGTAATCTTCCATGTAGGGGCTTCCAACATCCGTTCTCAAAAGGCCATGGAGAAACTGGGCGCCGTTAAAATAGCAGAGGAGGAGGTGGCTTATTTTGGGGAAGCTTCCAGGTGGAATTTTGTTTATGAAATCAGAAAAGCATAGTGATTATTTAGTCTTGGCTGCTTTTTTTGACTCAACCTTTTTTGCATTTTCTGCCACCCTGAACTTCACAATAGAAGCAATCAATTGTTTTGGAATTTTTGTGGCATGAGGAATTTGAATCGTTCCTTTTGATGTAGTATATCCCTTTAGTTCTTCCGCAAATTTTACAATGGTTGCCGCCATAGGATAGATGCCATAATGCTTTTCATGACAGGCAATATAAATGAGCATTCCATTCAGTTTATATGCCGGCATGCCATAGCTGATGCATTCAGTTGCCGCTGCAGCATTTTTCAGGATGATTTCCCTTATGGCTAAAAATCCCTCCCTTTTTTCTTCCGGGATATTGCTGATGTATTCTTCAAAAGTGGTGGCTTTGTTCATCTTGAATTATTTATTCAAATTCATCCAACATCCGAATTGCATCCATCTTCCTGGCATGATTGATCCAAGCAAATCTGAATAGGCAACATCGGTCAGGTTGTCGATCTGCAGCATCAATCCTGCTTTTTTCGTGAACAGGTATTTTTCGATGCGGAGGTTGACCGTGAAATACTCCGGACTGATCCTGGCATTGATGGCATTGGCAGTCTGTTGGTTCCGCTTTTTATAGACCGTTCCCATCGAAACAGTACCAAACTTGTTGGATATCCTCATGTTGGAATTCCACAGCAACTTGGCATGCGAGGAAAGGTAAAACGATGGCAGGGAATTGCCTTTTCCCGTTTTTAAAACAGTGATTCCGGTGTTCCATCTCAGTTTGGTTTCCTTCCCCCAACTGTGATCTCCGCTAAGATCGAGTTCAGCGCCCTTGGTGTCAATGTTGGCAATATTGCTGGCCAATGCATAAATGCCTGTAGGAATAAGGTTGGGCCTGAGCGGAATGTCTGCGTACATTGTAGGGGCCCAATCGATGAGTGATGATTGGTTGCGCCGAAAGACCGTGGCATGAACCTGGACGGGCTTGTCCAACAAAAGGTCCGCACCGATTTCCATGTTCAGGCTTCTTTCTGCCTCCAGTGCCGGATTGCCGATGCTTCCGCCAGTAACCAGGGGCTTGTTAAAGTTGTTGTACCGCTCAGTAAAATCAGCATCCCTGATGCCCTTGCTGATGCTTGCCCTGAGGGTCGCCAGAACGCCGGTATATGCAAGATTGAGTTGGGGTATCAGTGCCCATTTATAACTTTGGTCCCAGTCTGCCCTGATGCCTTCGGTAACAAACAGTTTATTGAGCAGTTGGTGTTGAAGGTTGGCATAGATCCCCGTATGCAAATGTTTGTGGTTGCCCCTGTCGTTTGAAACAATCTGTTTGTTAAAGACCTGCATGCCGGAGGTGAATTTTGCCTGTTGCCACTTGAACCGAACCGTATGGCGCAGGTCTGCATTGAAAAGATTTGTGCTGTTTTGGTTGGCAATGCTTACCGGTCTGAATGAGTATACATCCTTCAATTGCCTTGCATTGGCCAGGATGCTGAAGGTCGACTTTTCGCTTGTTCTGGTCAGTGCAAGTTGTTGCCAGGTGGAGCTGACTTTTTCCCTCGCTGTGTCGCTCAAAAAGCTGGTATAAAAATTCTGTGCGTTGAAGTCACGGCTGTCGGCAGCTGCCCTCAGCATCAATCGCCATGCATCATTCAGTTTTCTTGCATAGCTGATGTTTGCCAGATCGTTGTCAAAATAACCGGTGGTTCCCCGCATCTGCATGCCCTTCGCCTTGTTCTGTTGCAGGCCGCCAGAGACATATGATTTTTTATTGCTGGATGAGAGGGCAATTCTTCCATTGAACAGACCATATTGTCCGCCTTGTAGCGATGCGGCTGCTGATTTGTTTTTTGTTCCGAAGTTGTGGGTGAAGGCCTTGGTGATCACATGGACGACGCCACCAACTGCATCTGGTCCGAAAATGGCTGCTGCAGCACCTTTGATGACTTCGATCCTTTCGATCTCTTCTGGGTGAATGGGAATATAAGCGCTGAAATGACCCGTCAATGGCTCGTTGGCGCGCATCCCATCAATCACCACCAGTACCTGCTGAAAGGTTCCCCCCCGGATGATCAGGTCGCTTTGAGAACCTTGTGGCCCCCGCTGTTGCACTTCAATCCCCGGAACAAAACGAAGCAGTTCGTCCAATGAATTGGCGGGGATGTTTTTGATGTCATCCTTGGTAAGGACAGAAATATTTCTGCCCGTCTCCCTGATTCTTTTCTGTTGCGCCGATGATGAAATCAGCACCGGCTCCAGCACAGGTACCTGCGCAAAAGCAGTATTGAACAGTGCAAGGGCCATTGAAAAACTGAATATCAATATTTTCATGATGGTAAATTAGATAATGGGATGTTTCAACAATTAGAACCCAACAAAAATGCCATCTTCCCGCATTTCAATGGGGTAGGTTTTCATGTTATAGCCTTCTCCGGTAACATTGTATCCATTGCGCAGCGCGAACTTGAAGCGATGAAGCGGACATACGGCATTGCCCTGTGCATCGATATAACCCATCACCATTTTGGCACCGGCATGTGGGCATTTGGACTGAAAGCCATAGAGTTGATCCTTGTGGCGGGCGATGCAAATTGTGCGTTCTCCGATTTCGGCCTGAACGATATCGTATTTTCCGAATCCAAGCTGTTCAACGGAATCGGCAACAAATTCCCAATTATATTCCTTGGTTGCCATAGTCGATCGACTGGTATCCTGTTTTGTAAGGGTAGCGTTTGGCGTACATTTCGCGGACCTGGTTAAGGATGGTTGTGCGAAGCTTGTCAATTTCCCTTCTCTCCGTGGCCGATACAAAAACACAGCTGGAGCGGGTTTCGTTTTGCCAACGTTTATATAATTCGCTGAGCAGGTTTTCTTTCACTTCAGGTTCCAGCCATTCGTCAAAAGTTCTTTCCTCATAGAGGTCCATTTTGTTGAAAATGGTGATCATGGGCTTGTCTGCACAACCCAGTTCTGAAAGGGTAGTATTGACCACTTTCATCTGGTCTTCGTATTGTGGATGCGAGATGTCTACCACATGCATGAGGATATCGCTTTCCTTCACCTCATCCAATGTGCTCTTGAAACTTTCAATGAGGTGATGGGGGAGTTTGCGGATGAAACCCACCGTATCACTCAACAGGAAGGGCGTGTTTTCGTAAACGATTTTTCTTGTGGTAGTGTCGAGCGTTGCGAAGAGTTTGTTTTCGGCCAGCACTTCACTTTTACTCAGGAGATTCATCAAGGTTGACTTGCCCACATTGGTGTATCCAACCAAGGCAACGCGGATGAATTCTCCCCGCTCTTTTCTTTGGGTGAAGGCCTGCTTTTCAATCTCACCCAGTTTTCTTCTGAGGAGATTGATTTTTTCACGAACAATCCGACGGTCTGTTTCAATTTCAGATTCACCAGGGCCCCTTGTTCCGATACCGCCACCAAGGCGTTCAAGGTGTTTCCACATCCCGCGCAAGCGGGGCAAAATGTATTGGTATTGCGCAAGCTCAACCTGTGCCTTGGCCTGTGCAGTTTTTGCGCGGTGTGCGAAAATGTCGAGGATCAGGTCACTGCGGTCGATGGTTTTGATGTTGACCGCCTTTTCAATATTGCCGATCTGTGCACCACTGAGTTCATCATCAAAGATCAACAGGCTGATGTCTTTTCCCTCGGCGTATTGCCTGATTTCTTCCAATTTACCCTTTCCGATGTAGGTTTTGGAGTCGGGGTGCTGGAGTTTTTGTACAAATGTTTTGACGGTAACGGCACCTGCTGTGGTGGCAAGAAATTCTAGTTCTTCAAGGTATTCCCTGACCTGAATATCCTTTTGGTCTTTTAGTCCAACCCCAACCAGGATGGCTCTTTCAGCTTGTTGGAATAGGCTTGATTTTTCGAGCAAAAATGAATGTTTTTAGAGTCCGCTTAATGTCAATCCGATGGAGAAAGGCCTTACTGATGGTCCGAGTCCTTCTTTGAAGAAACTGGTAACAGTATAGTTTCCAAAAATGCTGAGGTTGCCCAGTCCGGCCCTTGCCGTCAAGGCAAAGCGGGTGGTATTGAGGTAGCGCTTGTCTTTTTCCTTGCTGATGTAACCGCCGGTGCCAGTAGCATCCAGATCAACCTTGGATTTTACCTTGGCGGTCAACAGGGTCCCAATTTTAGCACCGAAAGCAAACTTCCAGCCCTTGTTCATGTTCTCAGGATTTGTAGAGTACCTGAGTTCTATAGGTGCTTCCAGGAAGCCCGTCTCCAACTTATTTTTCTTGTATTGGGTGATGCTGTCGCGCTTGAACGTGGCACCATTTCTGGTGTTCAGGTCTACAGACATCTTGTCAAAATAAATATTGTCTGATCCGATGCCAGGCCCTACTGCTACACTGAGTTTTGGATTGGATTTGAAAGTGAAGTCAAACAGGAAATAACCGTTGAAGCTCCTGTTGAAGCCTTTGGTGGTGATATTATTTTCGTCTTTGTTGCCCCAACCTGCGATGCCAAACTGCAGCATGAAATGGTCTGAAGCCCGCTTGGAAAGGTCGAGTTTGCTGTAATCAGGCTTAACTTTAGGGGCCTTTGGCTCCTGAACCTTTACCTTGGCTTTTTTATCCTGTGCAACGGCGCTGAGGGAAACCATCAGCATCAGCATTCCTAGTATCTGCTTCATAATCAATTTTGTGAGGTCAAAAGTATCTCCTAACGGGTTAATGAAAGGTTAAGATTCAGGGTGCAAAGGTAGTTTAGTTTGGGGAATCTATTCAACTTTATGTCGGTTCAGGGAATCGATAAAATCAATGAAATCATCGTTGAATAGGTTCATTTTGAATGCTTACGGATGTTTATGATGGTTCGATCCACTTTTTTAGTCAGAAAATCAGGTTCACGAAATGCTACTTCAATCATTCTTGCAGATGCTTCGAGTCGTTCACCGATCGTTTTATCATGCCAATACCGGAAATCAATGTTGCCATCTCTTTCCATTTTGCCTGCCCGGAAGTATTCAAGATCAACGAATTTTCTGGTCATTTTTGATGTTAATTATCGCTCTTCAGTTCAAAATTAAACCAAATTATATCAATGCCTTGGTAAATAAAACTGGTTCAAGGGCCAAGTCTGCTTACCAATCCGAATAATGAAAGAATTGAATTTATTCCCTAAATTTGCAGTCCTAAAAGAACAGCGATGTTCTTCGGGCCTATAGCTCAGCCGGTTAGAGCATCTGACTCATAATCAGAGGGTCCCTGGTTCAAGTCCAGGTGGGCCCACAGCCGAAAGGCAACATTATCAAGGGTTTATGCTGTTAAAAGCGTAGACCCTTTTTGTTTGTGGTAAGTTCGGGCCAGGTTCTGGCCAAGTTTTGTGTTTTTGAAGGGAAAACAGGGGTGAATGGATGTGAAGGGGTGGAGTTATCGGAACCTGATTAAATCATACAGCCTACTGATATTTTAGGAAGGATCAACATTAAAATAAATAAAAAACCACCCTCGGTTTTGAGGATGGTTTTGAATGAGATTTTATTTTAGATAATTATAACTGGGTGTCATTTATACCCTATAAAATTTGTCAGCTTCGCTAACTTTTTAAATAGTTAAATGGT
>CAITQQ010000208.1 GCA_903894575.1 uncultured bacterium | reverse complement strand
GGAAGCTTGGCAAGTGATTTCACCAACTTACCTCCCATGTCCATGATGGCCATGGTTGAAGCAAACGAATAGGCGGTTACAAGGTAGGAGTAGGGTTTTTGAATGGTTTCTGTAAGGATGTATTTGTTGTCTGGGCTTACAATAAAAGAGGCATAAATCGCTGGGCTGGAAAGCTTGATTTCTGTGCCATTGGTGTTCTTGATCAGCTGTGCTGTGGTCATGAAGGCAAAAGCCGTTTCATCGTATACGGATTTGATCAGGTCCTGGTAAGTCCTGCTGGGTGCGGCTTTCCCGATGTTTTCCTGGATGGATGGCCCCACTGGTGTGATGGGTTTTTTGGGAAGCATGGCTGCAGGCTTTGTGGCTGCTGTATAGATGATGGTATTGTCGTCTACCCATTGGGAAACGGGTCCGATGGTAGTAACAAGTGCTGTTTTGTTGATTTTGACTGCTGTCTTTTTTGCAATGTCAATCACATAGAGATCGACCTTTGTTCCAGTGGTATTGGTGAAGGAAATCTTCTTCTCGGAAGGGCTCCACTCGGTATTGCTGATCAACGCCCCTGCAGGAATTCCGGAAATAGCGTATTCCTTCCCGTCTGCAATATGTTTGAGTTTGAGGTTGTTGATGAAACTCTGTCTGCTGGGAGAATAATTATTGGGATTCAGGCGAAGGCCAGCCACACGCAGTTCCGGTTGACCCAGCTCTTCAACAGTTGGATAGGATTCCCTTTCCATGATCAGCATCCATTCGCCCAGATGGTCGATGGATACAGCAGGGGTTGGTTTTGCCAGCAAGAGATCAGCAATTTCTTTTGGTGGAAGCTTGTAGGACGCAGACTCCTGTGCCATTGAAAAAAAACTGATAAAGAACAAAGACAGAAAGCAAAACTTTTTCATGTTTCCTTATTTTGGTTCAATTTACTGAAGAATTTTGATCACAATCGGAATTGTCTAAGGTGTTGCGCTCAAAAAACTCCCCTCCAACCAGAGGTTGGTAAACCTGGCCAGGAGGGGAGCCGAGACCGATGAGCGAAGTGAATCGGCTCGGCGGGGTGGTGGAGTTCATGATTCCTGCTTATCTTTGCGGCACAAAACCAAACGCTTATGTCATTGCTTGTTGTAGGAACCATGGCCTTTGATGCCATTGAAACGCCTTTTGGAAAAAGTGACCGCATCATCGGTGGAGCGGCAACCTATATTGCCCTGAGTGCTGCCAATTTCGTGACGCCCATCAAGCAGATTTCTGTTGTGGGTGGCGATTTTCCGCAGGAGGAACTGGATCACCTGGCCAGCATTGGCGTTCACCTCGAAGGGGTGCAAATCAAGAAGGATGAAAAATCATTCTTCTGGTCAGGTCGGTACCACATGGACATGAACGAGCGTGATACGCTGGATACCCAGTTGAATGTGCTGGCCAATTTCACCCCGGTGGTCCCAGACAGTTACCAGGATTGTGAATTTGTCATGTTGGGCAATGGTGTTCCTGCTGTGCAACACAGTGTCTTGAAGCAAATGAAAAACAAGCCCAAGCTGGTGATCATGGATACCATGAACTTCTGGATGGAAACCGCCATGGATGACCTTGAATTGCTCCTGAAAGATGTGGATGTTTTGATGGTCAATGACAGCGAGGCAAGGCAATTGAGTGCCCAGTATTCATTGGTGAAGGCCGCCAAGGAAATCCTTGCCATGGGTCCCAAATATTTGGTGGTAAAAAAAGGTGAGCATGGTGCTTTGTTGTTCCATGAAGACCAGGTATTCTTCGCTCCGGCCCTTCCTTTGGAAGAGGTGTTTGATCCAACCGGAGCAGGCGATACGTTTGCCGGCGGTTTCGTTGGACATATTGCCAGGACAAAGGACATCTCTTTTGAAAACATGAAAACAGCCATCATCATAGGCTCTGCCATGGCATCATTCTGTGTGGAGAAATTTGGCACCACAAGGATGAGGGAAATCACCAAAGAAGACATCAATGCAAGGATCAAACAGTTTGTTGACTTGGTGAATTTTGACATCAATATCATTTGATGCATTGAGTTAGAAGCGGATGCCAATGACTTTTTTGAGGCGCTGCGTTTTACCGTTCAAATTGAATGTTTCAATCAATACAACATAGACTCCCTCTGGGAGTCTATTGTTTTTTGCATCAAATCCATTCCAGCTAAAACTTCCTGCTGTTC
>CAITQQ010000207.1 GCA_903894575.1 uncultured bacterium | reverse complement strand
TTCGTAGTATCCTCCTGGTGAACTCGCATTGGGTGGTTGCCATGCCTCATGCAGAAAATCTTTGAATATCAGCCCTATGCTTTTTGAATAGACCTCTTTTGAATAGTTGATTTCAAAATAAAATTTCTTGTCAGCAGCATTACCGGACGTATCATTTCTTTGGTTGACTGTTACGGTTTCTGTGTATGAGATTCCATTCACAGTGAACGGACGCCTTACATTTTCATATAAGTACTTCCAGTCTGCGAGGTACTGAATGGAAGGGATACTGGCTGTGTTGATGTAGGAATTGCCTTTCCAACTGAATCCGTTGGAAAGGGGTTCAACCATTTTCAAATAACGCTGGTTGTCTTGCACGAGTTCAAGCCTGGTACTGTCAAAGGTGACAAGATAGGACATCAAGTCTTTCCATTTTGTGGTATCCGCAGTGCTTCTAATGGTTCTCTTTATTTTATAGGATGGCCTACCCAGGTTATCTGTGATGATTGAATCAATTTTGTCCTGGATGAGGTAGGAGTGAACTTCTTTTTTTGTACCAAGGTTGAGGTAAACAGTAGAGTCCAGTCTGTAGCTGATGTATTTCCCCACTTTAAGCGGGTAATAGTCCTTGATTCTTTCTGGTTTGAAGGAAGCGGACTCTTTCTCGCATGCCATCAGCAGGAAGATGATAAAAAAATAAATTATGCTTTTGCTCTTCAGCATTATTGCTCAGTTCTTTGGATGATACCGCCGCCAATCACATCATCCCCTTCATAGAATACTGCAGATTGGCCTGGCGCAATGCCTTTGGCATTTTCATAGAATGAAACGCGAATACCGGTATCATTATTATACAGGGTGCCTGCACTTCCCATGTCTTTGTAGCGAATTCTTATGGTTGCTTCCATGCCATCATCGATGCCGGCGTACTTGATGTAATTCATTTTGGCAACATGCATGTCTTTTTTCAAGAGGTCTTCCTCGTCTCCCAGCACCACGGTATTGGTGTTGGGATCAATTGCCGTTACAAATGCAGGTTTGCCCAAAGCTATATCCAGCCCCTTTCTTTGTCCGATGGTGTAAAAAGGATAGCCCTTGTGCTGGCCAAGGATCTTACCATGTTTGTCAACAAATGTTCCTCCCTTCATCCTTTCTTCCAATCCCTCTACATTGCGTTTCAGGAATCCACGGTAATCATTGTCTGGCACAAAGCAGATTTCATAGCTTTCACTTTTTTTGGCAAGCTCAGGATAGCCAAAATCGTGTGCCATCTGTCGTATGGCCGTTTTCCTGTATCCTCCCAGTGGGAGCAGGGTTCTTCCTAACAAATCTTGTTGAAGCCCCCATAAAACATAACTCTGGTCTTTTGTTTCATCAATCCCTTTGCTGATCAGGTGTCTGCCGTTTTCTTCCCTTACTTTGGCATAGTGGCCAGTGGCAATGAACTCACAATCCATGGCATTGGCCCTTTTCAACAATGCACGCCATTTGATGTGGGTATTGCACATCACACAAGGGTTGGGCGTTCTGCCTGCCAGGTATTCGTCAACAAAATTTTCAACCACAAAACCACCAAACTCATCTCGAATATCAAGTATATAATGAGGGAAACCATGGTGCACAGCAGCAGCACGGGCATCGTTGAATGAATCCAGGTTGCAGCAGCCGGTTTCTTTTTTACTTCCACCTGAACTGGCGTAGTCCCAGGTTTTCATGGTGATGCC
>CAITQQ010000206.1 GCA_903894575.1 uncultured bacterium | reverse complement strand
ATCCATTGCCCCTGCTCCAGTAACAATATTCACCATTGGGTTCTTTGTAGGGCGGAACAAAGTCCTTGTCGCGCCACCACAAATGCTCTTTGCTGTTGTAAAGCCCATTGCCACCATGTTTGTTTTTGGTGAAGGCATACATCTCGTACATCTTGTTGAAATAACTGGTATCGTTGTATAGGTTTCCCAGTTTTACAAAAACAGGCATCGCCATCTGAAGGGCATCAATCCAGTTCCAGTCATCAATTTTGGAAGACTGCTTCATGTTGTCAATGCTTGCCTTGATGGCGGTGATGCGCTCAGGATGCCTTTTCCCATCCATTAGATAGAGATCAATATACGTTTGCCCGCAACATTGGTTGTCTGCATTCCTTGTGGTGACTCCTGCCCGAAGGTTCCATTTGTGTTTCTCGCCCCATTGCAGCATATAATCCTTGTAAGCCTTTTTTTTGTCGGCAGCATAAAGGGCTACCAATCCCTCATAATACACAGCCCTGGTCCAGATATTGCTTGGTCGCTCAATATTGGTGAAAATCGACTTCCCTGCATCGGGCCATTTATCCATAAAATACTGGTTGGTCAGCCTGAGGGTCTTTTTTATGTCTTTTTTGCTCGGTAACTCCTGACCATTAATCACCATGGAAATCAGTGCCAAAAGGAAGAGGGCGAATATTTTTTTCATGTGCATCTGTTGTTTGTGCAAGATAATTATATGCAACAGAGAAGGCATAATTTCCTGGTCAATTGTTTCCGGCAACGATTGCGTAAAAAATTGACAGTGTTTCACCAAATGCAGGTGCTTTTTTTTACATTTAACACCTTAACTGCTTGATAATCCGTTCTTTTCTTGCTTATGATTAACCACGCCATCAAACTTTCATCCAAAGCATTCACCAAATGATATCAAAGGATATGTCCAAAACATTGAGATCAATGATTGTATTGATCACAGCCGTGATCAGTTTCACTGCTTGCAAGAAAGAATTCAACGCATTCTATCAACGCCCTGATACCTTGGAAAAGCCCATCTACCAGCAACTTGAGGCCAAGGGGAATTTTACCCAGATGTTGGCATTGATCGATAAGGCGGGTTACAAGTCAACACTGTCTGCTGCCGGTTACTGGACCTTGTTCGCGCCCCATGATTCTGCCTTCAAGGTCTTTTATGCAGAAAAAGGAATTGCAGGGGTAAGCGCACTCGATTCAACTGCATCCCGCCAGATTGTGACGTACTGCCTTGTGTATAATGCTTTTAAACAAGAGAGAATCGCTGACTACCAAAGCAATACAGGGTGGATCGAAAATGCTTCTTACAAGAGAAGGACGGCCAATTACACGGGTGTATATGCCACCACTGACTTGCAGGGAAAGGCAATCAAAGCCATAGCGTCCAACAGGAACAACAACAGTTTGCTGTATTATGTGGATGCAGACAACAACAACAAACACTTGCCCATTTTTGATGCCGGGTACATGACAGGGAAATCGCTCTCAGCAGCTGATTATCAATACTTTTATCCAAAGGCTACCTATTCAGGATTCAATGTAGCGGATGCCAAGGTAGTGGAAAAAGACATCGCCGCAGAAAATGGTGTGATCCATGTGGTTGATCGTGTGATTACTTCACTCCCGAGCATCGATCAATACATTGGTGAAAATCCAAAATACAGTGAGTTCAAGAAACTGTTGGACAAGTTCATGGTTCAATACGTGATCAACCCCACGGTTACCCAGAAATACAAGATTGTGTCAGGCAAGTCAGAGGATGTGTTTACAAAAATATACAACTCGAACCTGGCATTTTCCCTCAACAACGAAAATTTCCTGAAGCTGCAAGACAATGACGCACAATCCGATGGGTATTCAATGTTTGTTCCGGAAAACGATGTGCTGACCAAATACATCAAAGATGTATTGTTGGAGTTCTATCCCTCTGTTGACGCACTTCCCATCAATGTGTTGTAT
>CAITQQ010000205.1 GCA_903894575.1 uncultured bacterium | reverse complement strand
GATCAAGCCTTGCCTTCAATACCTATCTGATAGATACCCTTTCAGGACCGGGCGGCAGCATCAAGGGGTACAGAAGCCTTGCCACGCCCCAAACTGGTGTGAACCAACAACAGGATCTTACCACCAAAGGCAGCATCAACGATATCTATTTCTCTGCAAGCGGTAATTATCTTGACAAGCTATTTATCGGAGGTGGCCTTACCTTCAGCAAGCTCAAGTATGAAAGGACTTCTGTTTACAGAGAGTCTGATGCCACCTCCAATACAAAAAACAATTTCAATTATTTTGAAACGGAAGACTACCTCATCAGCGAAGGGGTAGGCATTGGATTGAAATTGGGGCTGATTGTGAAGCCTGTAGAAAGGCTAAGGATTGGATTGGCATTTCACTCTCCTGTCTTGTATAACATGGACGACAAATACAGCAGCAAAATCACCACAGACCTGGAAGGCTATCAAGGGAATGGAGTACTCAAACAGAGTTCACTTGATTTCAACAATGATGAACTTGGCCAGTTTCAATACAATTTCACCAACCCCATGCGGCTGATGGCAGGTGTTTCCTATGTTTTGAATGAAGTTGCCGATGTAAACTTGCAAAAAGGTTTCATCAGTGCAGACATTGAATACCTGGACTATTCTAATGCAAAATTCAGTGGCGCCACAACAAGTGATGATGGTTACCTGAACCAGGTAAATGATGCCATCAAGGAACAATTCAGGTCTGCGCTTAACATGCGGATCGGCGGTGAACTCAAGTTCAAGACCATCATGACAAGGCTTGGTTTTAATTACATGGGCAATGCATACGCAAATACTTTGTTGAAGGCGAGGCAGATGAACATCAGTGGTGGACTGGGATACCGCAACATGGGATTTTTCGTAGACCTTACTTATGTTCAACAGCTGATAAAGGACGCAAGTTTCCCATACAGGCTTGACAATGGCTTTTTTGAGCCAGGCAATGTGCGGGGTAGCAATGGCAATATTTTCCTGACGGTTGGATTCAAATTTTAAAACCCGGTTGTAGAAAAGTATATCACCGCCTAACCTGGTGCAAGCTCACTGCTTATCCCTAAATTTCATTAAATTGCACCATGGCCATTCTTAAATTTCGTGTCTACTTTGAAGAAGACGATACCATTTATCGTGACATCATCATCAAGCACAACCAGTCATTTTTTGAATTGCACCAAATGATTTTGTCTGCCTATGAATTCGACAGTATTCACCAGGCAACATTTTTCAGGAGCAATGATAGCTGGCAAAGGGGAAGGGAAATCAGCCTGGAAAAATATGAAGGTGTTGAATACAGGGTAGAGCCATTGGACATGTTTAAAACAACCATCGGATCAGAAATCCGTGATACAGAACAAAAATTCATCTACCTCTACGACTTCAATAAGAACTGGTCTTTCAAGGTGCAATTGATCGGTGTTTCAAAAGAGGAAAATTCAAAAATCACCTACCCTTCCATCACAAGAAAAGAAGGGATAGGACCAAGCCAATATGGCATCAAAAGCATCCTTGGTGACCGCTTTGCAGATGTTGAAGAGAAATACGATCTCGCTTCTCTCGGAGACGGTTTTTCTGATGAAGGTGAAGAGGGAGGAGAAAATGACGATGCCAGAGAAGAAGCAGATGGCGCCGAAGAGGACACATCATTTTAGCATGGCCGAAAAAGAATGCATCATCGTTGTTGGCCCAACCGCAGTAGGAAAAACCACTGAGGCCATCAAGATTGCATCAGCACTGCAAACTGAAATCATTTCCGCAGATTCAAGGCAATGTTACAAGGAAATGAAAATAGGCGTAGCCAGGCCTTCTGATGCAGAATTATCTGCAGTGAAACATCATTTCATCGCCAACCATTCCATACACGAAAACATTACTGCCGCAAGTTTTGAAAAAGAGGCACTCTCCTGTCTTGACATCATTTTTCAAGACCATGATCAGGCCGTTGTATGTGGCGGAACAGGCCTTTACATCAAGGCACTTGCTGAAGGATTGGATGATATTCCTGAAGTGCCTATTGCAGTGCGAAACGAGGCCATCGCCATCCACCAAGAGAAAGGGCTGGAAGGCCTGAGAGAGGCTTTGCTCAGCTTGGATCCTGGATTTGCATTACTGGGAGACATCAACAATCCAAACCGCATGATGAGGGCGCTGGAAGTGATCATGCATACAGGATTGCCTATTGCCCATTTTCAAAAAGGGAGTGCACAAAAACAAAAAGGCGAAGAGCATAAAAACAGTGTTGTTGAAAAAAGAAATTTCAAGATCCGCTATCAATTCATACAAATGCCCAGAGAAGATCTTTACACAAGAATCAATCATCGGGTAGACATGATGATGACAGAAGGACTGGAGGATGAAGCCCGGTCTTTGTTTGCATTCAAGCATTTGCCTGCCTTGCAAACGGTAGGATACAAAGAACTCTTCGATTTTTTTGAGGGCAAATATTCAAGGGAAGAGGCGATCGAAAAAATCAAACAGCATACCAGAAACTATGCGAAGCGCCAAATCACTTGGTTCAGCAGGTTAAGCATTGATTGCATATAGGTTGATCAATTCCCAGTGAAACCCAGCTGCTTGCCCTGCTCCATCATCATGGCAAAGGCTGCATCATAACTGTTCTCTATCAGTCCATCAAGGATGGCTTCTCTGATGGCGGTCTTGATCAATCCCACTTCCTTGCAAGGTTGTAGATTAAACGTTTGCATGATGAGTTCACCGGTAATCGGCGGCTGCCAATTTCTCACCTTGTCCTTTTCTTCCACTTCCCTCAAGCGCAAGCGAACCATCTCAAAATTGTTGCGAAACCGTTTCACTTTTGCTTCATTCTTGGACGTGATGTCTGCATCACAAAGGGTCATCAAATCCTCCAAATCATCACCAGCATCAAAAAGAAGGCGGCGAATCGCAGAATCTGTGATATTGTCTTTTGTAAGGCTGATGGGCCTCAGATGAAGCTCAACCAATTTTCGAACATACCGCATGTTCTCTTGCATGGGCAGTTTCAACTTCGTGAAAATCTTTGGCACCATTCTCCCTCCTACCACTTCATGACCATGGAAGGTCCAGCCGATGCCGTCTTCAAACCTTTTGGTGGCGGGTTTTGCGATATCATGCAACAATGCGGCCCAGCGCAACCAGAGGTTATTGGTATTGGCAGCCACATTGTCAATCACCTGCAGGGTATGGTAAAAATTATCCTTGTGCCCTTTGCCATCGATGTATTCAGCACCGGCGAGATCAACCATTTGTGGAAAAATGATTTTCAACAACCCTGTCTTGTACAAAAGATCCAATCCAAGAGAGGGTTTGCGTGAAAGAAGAATCTTGTTGAACTCATCGGTAATCCTTTCTTGTGAAATGATGGAAATCCTGTGTGCGGCATCTGAAATACCAAGCAGGGTATTAGATTCAATGGTAAAGCCCAGCTGAGAGGCAAACCGAATGGCCCTGAGCATCCTTAACGGATCATCGCTGAATGTTTTTTCCGGCGCAAGCGGAGTTCTGATGATGCCCTTTTCAAGGTCTTCGATGCCGTTGAATGGATCGATTACAGAATTAGCATGTGAATCCATGCCAGGATGCTGGGCAGTATGGTGTATGGATTGCGCATTTTCTCTTGGGAGATAATCCATGACAGAAAAGGCCAAAGCATTGATGGTAAAATCCCTTCTTTCCTGGTCATCCTGAAGTGTTCCCTGTTCTACAATAGGGTTCCTTGACTCCTGTTGATAGCTCTCTTTTCTTGCCCCCACAAACTCTACATCGTAGCCTTTGACATTGAAATGGGCAGTGCCATAATTCTTGAACCAAGATACTTTGGGTTGTGGAACAAACAATGTACTGACAGCATTCGCCAATGCGATGGCATCACCCAGGCAAACAACATCAATGTCTTTGCATGGACGACCAAGCAATTTATCGCGCACAAAGCCCCCGACAACAAAGGCTTCCAGATCAAGGGATGAAGCAGATGCCGCAATTTTTGAAACGATGATGGCTTCCGGACGCTCTAAAGAAAAATGCATATTGGCAAAGTTAACAAAATTGAAAGGGTTCAAACTTGCATTTGACCATTTCGGCCTATATATTCGCAGAAGTCTTTGTTCAATTTCCTCCTAAAAACCATCATCCACTCCAATTTCTACTGAAGAGCCGTATCATTTGATTTTCGTAAAAACGAATCACAATCATGATCACGACTCCATCCATACGTCTCAGCACAATATCTCGTTTACTCATCTGCTATGTTACAGTGGTCATCATCACCATGCCAGGTTCACACTTAATCGCAAGTGCCAACAATGATGGATTACTTCCAACCAAGCATTTTTTTAACACAGGATTTAAGTTCCTTTCCAAAAATGAGGTGCCCAAGGCCATGTTCAATAACAAGGAGCAGTCATCTCAGTTTACCGAGGCTGCTGTTGAAGCCGAATCAAGAATAAGGGACTTTTTTATGGATGCTGAATACCAACATGCATTGTTTGCACATTTTAACGGCAACCGCAAGCAACCTACTGCGGCCTGGATCAAGAAGGCTGCACAACTGAAAGCTCTTGTTGTAGACAAAAAATTCAACCTAACGATTCAGTTGATACCATCATCAGAAATGGATTTCATGATGTCTGCTTTCATCAGCAAAGGAAAAAATGGTCAACCCCTTGCCTTGATCAATCGCAACTGGATTGAATATGGCATCACCCATGAGGCCTTCACCCGACTCATCATTGAACAAAGTGCTTTTGCCTTTGATCAGTTCCTGAATGCAGAAAATGATACAAAAGGCAACGAAGGCAAAGCGTTTGCCAATGACCTCAGCAGTATTTATGAGGAAGCCTCAGATGCAATTGTAACAGGTTACATTACGATTGGAGGAAGAAAGGTTTGGGTTGAGTAATTATAGCATTGAAGGGGTTGAAGTAAATTCTTAAACCTCTTCAACCCCTTCAACTTCTTAAACCCTAAACGGCTACATTAAAATCCCTCAGCGCATCATTCAAGCTTGTTTTAAGGTCTGTGCTTGGCTTTCGTTGACCAATGATGAGTGCACATCCCACCTGATAATTGCCGGCTGGAAATTCTTTTGTATACGTTCCTGGAATAACAACAGAACGGGCTGGAACACGGCCTTTGTATTCAATCGGTTCTGGACCGCTCACATCAATGATTTTGGTTGATTTGGTCAATACCACGTTGGCGCCAAGCACTGCCTCTTTCTCAACAATCACACCCTCCACGACGATACAACGGCTTCCTACAAAGCAACCATCTTCAATGATCACAGGATTGGCCTGTAGTGGCTCTAAGACGCCACCAATACCAACTCCCCCACTGAGGTGTACCCCCTTGCCTATTTGTGCACAACTGCCGACAGTGGCCCAGGTATCCACCATGGTTCCTTCGTCAACATAAGCTCCGATATTCACATATGATGGCATCAGGACCACGTTCTTGGCAAGATAAGCTCCGTAGCGGGCCACGGCATGTGGAACAGCCCTTACGCCCAAAGATTTGTAATCCTTTTTCAAGAGCATTTTATCATAAAACTCAAATGGAGCCAGTTCCCAGGTTTGCATTTGCTGGATACCGAAATACATCAGGATGGCTTGTTTCACCCACTCGTTCACTTGCCAGTCATCACCAATCTTTTCCGCAACACGAAGCCTTCCCTTGTCAACCTCTTCGATCACAGCCCTGACAGCGTCAGCATATTCAGCATTTTTCAATAATTCACGATCGTTCCAGGCGGCTAGTATTGAATCTTTAAGTTCCATATATGTATTTTTGGCAAAAGTAATAAAATGATCTCTACTGCAGTCATCAGCCATGGAATCTCTGCCAGGACTTTTCATATACCGTTCATCGCCACCAATCCTGGTTACTCGTTGGACATGATCATGGAAAGGACAGGGAATAATGCAAAAGAAAAATACCCCCACATAAAAATTGCCAGGACCATCGAGGATGTTTTGAATGACCCAGCCATTGAACTGGTGGTCATTTGCAGCCCCAATGAAACCCATTTCCCCTATGCCAAGGCTGCGCTGCTGGCAGGGAAACATGTAGTTGTAGAAAAGCCATTTACCAATACCTCATTAGAGGCAAAAGAACTTATTGAACTGTCTGCTTCAACAGGGAAGGTCTGCTCGGTTTACCAAAACCGTAGGTACGTCACCGACTTTCTGACCATGAAAAAAATTATTGATGATGGTCTGCTGGGTGAAACAAGGGAGTTTTTTGCGCATTATGATCGATACAGGCCAGATCCCAGGACCTACGGGCTTTGGAGGGAAGAGGAACTGCCAGGCAGTGGTATTTTCTATGACCTTGGGCCACATTTGATTGACCAGGCCCTGATGCTGTTCGGCATGCCAATATACATTAGTGCTGACATCAGAAGAATGAAGCCTTATTCTAAAGTCGATGACTATTTTGATGTGAAACTTGAATATGACAACATGATAGTTACCCTTCATTCCAGCATGTTGGTAAGGGAAATGGGACCACGGTACATGATCCATGGAACCAAAGGTTCTTACATCAAATATGGTGAAGATCCTCAGGAGGAATTGCTCAAGGCGGGTGCAAAACCCATTGGACCAGATTGGGGAAAAGAAGATTCCTCCATTCATGGGCTGATCCATACTGAAGTGGATGGTGAAATCATCCGAAGGCCCTACCCTTCACTACAGGCCAGCTACGGCGACTACTACAAAAACCTGTATAATACCATAAAAAATGGCGTCCCTTTGAAAGAGACACCAGTGGATGGTTATAATGTAATCAAATTGATTGAACTGGCTTTTCAGAGCAGCAAAGAAAAAAGAACCATCACTTGTTCATGATCTCAACGAGCTGCCTCACGCCCAAAGCTGTATGCAAATCATATTTTGTTGAAGCATTGGGATTGCCAAGTGCTTCCAAAACATCTTTGTCCTTTAGTTTGATCTTGTTCAATTCAGCGGTAGCCCTGTTGTAAATATAATAGTCATAATACTGTTCAAACAGCTTGATGTCTTTTGAATACATTTCAGCAGGATCTGCAACCAGCCTGATCCTGTACTGCCTCATGAAAGCAAACTTTGATCCGTCTGTAATGACATTTAAATAGCCTTTGAGATTGACTTTAGACAGATTAGCAGCATTGATGAAATTGAGTTTTTCGCCACCAAAATTCTCAGAAAGTTGGATAAAAAAACCTGAGACCTCTCCATCAGGAGCTACAAATTTCTTGTCGAGATCCAACCCAACTTTTTGATCATATATGTCATAGAGGATTTTTTTATCAACGGTTACCACTCCATTTTTCATGGTAATATCGCCACTGAAAGACTCCCCCAACAAGAATGGACTTCCCTTTACCCTGTATTGACTCACACGGATATAATCGTGGGTCCATTTCTCTATGACATGTTTGTTAAAATTACCTACTGGATCAGGTTGTGAAAAAGAAATCAATGAGCTAAAAACTGCAAGTAAAATTAGAACCTGTTTCATATATAATAAATTAAAAGCCGCTTCAAATATACTGAAGCGGCTTTTATATGCAATGTTAATGTTAGTAATTGAACTATCGTGGACCTTTATACTTTAATACAACAGTATATTCTCTTGTTGCAGCAGCAGGGTTCCACCTGAAATTTAAAGTAAACGTCTTTGTCGCAGGAACATAGTTATTTACTTTTCCAGCCCAATTGGTAAGGGTGGCATTTCCAGAACAAGACCAGGTGACTAGATTTGTTGCAGCATTTACTGACATACGCAATCCATCAATACCTCCGATACCGCCGTTCCCTGACCACCTGAATGAACCAGTACCACTGGCAGGTATGTCTAACTCATTTACACCTGATGTAATCAAGTGGACATCTGAATTTCCAGCCAAAGGCCCACTCAGTGCATCATTTGCAGGAACGCCGGGAGAGTTGTAACGGGTTACCAAGCCTGATACAATTGAATAAATACCATCCCACTGGTTCTTCAACGCAATCTTATAAACGACAGTCTTCAAGTTTGCAGGGATAGCAACGCCAGACTTGCTAACTGAAGTAATGGTGAATGCCAGACCATAGTTTTTGGTTGGATCAAGCGTGCCGGTATTGATCTGACAGGTAAAGTTGGGAGAAACCCTAGTTCCCTGTTTGATAACAACAGTTGGATTAGCAGAAGTGAATGTCAAAACACTTGCAGGAAGAAGGGTTAAGCCAAGACCAGAAGCAGTTACTGCAGCATCGTCTTTTGCAAATGTTACAGTGATGTCTTCAGGAGCCTTGTCTACATTCTCATAGTTCACTGAAAAAAGTTCCAGTGGCTGGTTGCCCGATTTTGAATCTATTGAGATGGAGAAAGGGCTGCTTGCTGCCGCTGGCACCGCTACAAACGTGCCACCTGCAAAACCACCCATTCCATATGTCCCGTTTTCGAAACCTTCATCTTTTAGGCAAGATGAAAGGCTGAGCATTGTGAAAGCGATCAGCGTGGGAATCTTGAATTTTGAAAAAATATTGTTCATGTCTTTACTTTTTGTGTGTGAATACATCGAAGTTATTTATGCCAGAAAACTTTAGAAGTGAACTGACTGATTGTTCCTTCGGCTTTAACATTTTCGGCATTGTAGTTATACTCCGAAGTTGGATAAAGCAACCTCGAGGGAATTTGGTTTGTTCCTCTTTCAGGAGCTATAGACAGTGCAGGAGACACTACTTTCAACCTGCGAACATCGTTCCAAGTTTCAAGGATTCCAATTCCGTTCAAAGCAAGGTATTTCTGCCAAGCTATTACAGCAATCTGGTTGGCCAAGGTTCCAGTAGTAGGCCATGCAATTTCTGCATTGGTTTTGCGCAGATAGGCGTCAGCTGCTGTTGCTGCATTGGGTATGCCCAACCAGCTGAAAGATTCCCTTACAGCGAGGTTATATGCAGTTTGAGCGTTTCCACTGATCCAACCCCTGGCAGTTGCTTCTGCAACATAAAATGCTGCCTCAACAGAAGTCATTACCCACATTGGCATGGTAAATGACTTGCCTATTCCATAACCTACTCCAGACGTATTGTCAGAAGAATTGGCTATCAATGGATCAGAACCGTAAATTGTTCCTTTTAAGGCTCCTCCGGCTTTGGGCGCACGATAGACATAAGATACCCTTGGGTCAGCAAGTGTATTCATCAGACTGAGGGTGAAATTATTTGCCCTGTTGTAGTTGTCATTTTCATTGCCATTGATGGCATTGAACATTTTTGAACTATAGAAAGGGTTTGGCTTGTCAGCAACATAGCCAGGTTGAACATCCGCACTCAAACCACTACCAAGGTAGCCGGATCCTTCTGTATTGATCTTCGCGATCTCAGCAGCAGGACTGAATGTGCTTGTATTCGTGGTGTGAATAAGCATCTTCAGTTTGACGGTATTGACAAATTTTGCCCATTTGACCTTGTCACCAGCAAACATGATATCCCTCTTGAGGATGTTGGTGTTCTTGTTGACATCAGCTGCCTTGATCAAAGCCAAACCAGCATCCAACTGAGCAAACAATGCCTTGTATACATCTTCACCCTTGTCATAGGCTGGGCGAATGTTACCAGCAAGATCAAAAGCCTTTGAATTGGGAACATTGTTATAGAGATCCACCAAATTGATCATTTCATAGGCTCCAAGAACTTTGGAAATACCCTCGTAATATGTCCAACCCAATTCCTTGGATTTTTTCTCGATTGCTTTGTATTGACCTACAGTGTAGTATACACCTTCAAAAATGCCCGCTCCAAAATCATTGGTGATGTTGTAGCTCATCTCGACGGTAGAACGAGAGTAAGAACCTGATGCACTCCAGTATCCCATCCAGCGCGCAATGAAATCCCAGCT
>CAITQQ010000204.1 GCA_903894575.1 uncultured bacterium | reverse complement strand
CCCGGCTCCTTGCCGGAAAAACGGCGCATTCCCTGCTCTGCTTCATCATACACATAAGTTGAAGAAGCATAGATGGGCGTGAGGTGCGCGTACATGGGGTCTTTTACATGACCGGCATGGATGGCAAGGGAGGAGAAGCCTTTGTATTGGTGGGACATGGGTTGAGGGAGGTTTAGAGAGGTTGAGAGTAGTTGAAGGGGTTGAAGGGGTTGAAGGGAATAATCAAAATCTTAAACCTCTTCAACAGCCGAAGGCGACTTCAACCTCTTCAACATATTAAATAAACCACTTCACCCAGGTGGCGCCCCAGGTGAATCCACCACCGAAGGCGGCGAGGACGATGTTGTCGCCTTTCTTCATCCTGTCCTGGTAATCCCAGATGCAGAGTGGAATGGTGGCGGCAGTGGTATTGCCATATCGCTGAATGTTCATCAACACTTTATCATCAGACAATCCCATGCGCCTCGCTGTGGCATCGATGATGCGTTTGTTGGCCTGGTGAGGAACCAAAAAGGCAATATCATCTGCGCTAAGGTTGTTGCGTTGGATCAGTTCATAACTGACATCCGCCATGCCGGTAACGGCAAACTTGAACACGGGTTGTCCGTCCTGGAACACGTAGTGCATCTTGTTGGCGAGGGTTTCGGCTGATGGAGGATTGAGTGATCCGCCGCCTTTCATGTTGAGGTATTTCCCCCCGCTTCCATCGCTTTTCAAAATGCTGTCCAGCACGCCGTATCCATCGGTATTGGGCTCGAGCAATACTGCGCCTGCACCATCCCCAAACAAAATACAGGTTGTTCTGTCGGTATAATCGGTGATGGAACTCATTTTATCGGCACCTACTACGACTACTTTTTTGTAACGGCCACTTTCAACAAGGGCGGCGCCTGTGGTAAGGCTATAAAGAAAGCCTGAGCAGGCTGCCAGTACATCAAAGCCCCAGGCATTCTTGATGCCCAGTTTATCGCAGGCAACATTGGCGGTGTTGGGGAAGAACATGTCGGGCGTAATGGTGGCCACAATCATGCAATCAATCTCGTTAGGGTCGATTCCCCTTCTCTTGCAAAGATCCTGTACCGCAGGGACCACCAGGTCTGATGTGGCAAGCCCTTCACCACGAAGGATATGTCTTTCCTCTATTCCTGTTCTTGTCTTGATCCACTCATCGTTGGTATCCACCATCTTTTCAAAGTCGGCATTGGTAAGTACATCCTTTGGCACGAATCCGCCAACCGCCGTAATTGCTGCTGTGATTTTTTGCATGTAGTTGATTTGGAGCACAAAATTAAGAAAATAAAGGACGTTAGGCGCCAGCGACATGACAATCGTCATTTGTTTGAAGGATGTTGTCAAAAGGATGCTAAAGCGCATGGCTGTTGCGCCTCTTGTGAAGGGATTTTACTAACTTTACGGCATCATGATAGCAAGCCTGACAGGATCATTTGTGCTGAAAACACCTTCGTATATCCATATTGATGTTCACGGCGTTGGATATGAGGTACAGATCAGCCTGAATACCTATTCAAGGATCCAGGATTTGAAGGAAGGAACCCTGCTGACCCACCTGCAAATCAAGGAGGATGGGCATACTCTTTTTGGGTTTGCCGAATTGGCAGAAAAAGAGCTTTTTGTGCAGCTGATCAACGTGAACGGTGTTGGGGCCTCCACTGCCAGAATGATGCTTTCTTCAATGCAGCCATCCGAATTGAGGTCAGCCATTGCATCCGGGAACACCGGTGCACTGGAAAAAATCAAGGGGATTGGCAGAAAATCTGCCGAAAGACTCATCCTTGAATTGCGTGAAAAAATGGTAAAAGCGGGTGTTGAAAGCACAGCTCCAGGCTTCGCACGCAATAGTTTGGAAAATGATGCGTTAAATGCACTGATGGCTCTTGGGATACAAAAAAATACCGCTGAAGCCGCACTCAAAAAAACCAGAGCCAATTCCCCTGAAGACAATGTACTTGAATCAATCATCAAAAAATCACTTCAGTTCATCTGACCTGCAGTAAAAAGACCCTTCCCGTTTGAAAAAATTGTCCATTAAGATAACATTGTTGGCTACCCTGCTGTATGCGCACCAATCGGCGGATGCAAAGGCCAATGGGCATGCAAGCATTTTTTCCTATCAGCAAGACAGTCTTCCCAAAAATGATACGCTGCGCTACCCCCTGCAAGACCGAAGGGGTGATAAATTGACCCAAAAGAACAAAAATCCTTTTGACCTCAGGGATCCTGCCAACTTTAGTGATTCAATTGTATACGACCCCAAAACCAAAGAATACTATATCGTTGAAAAAGTCGGTGGGAAGTATTTTCGGAAGCCTACTTCACTGACATTTGATGAATACATGCGCCTCCAGTCGCGCAAGGCCGAGTCTGACTATTTCCAAAAGCGCGCCAATACGTCCAGCCTCTTGAACAGAAAACTGGTCAAGCCCAAATTGAACATGGGTGAAGACCTGTTCAACCGTTTGTTTGGAACAGGGAAAATTGACATCAAACCTCAGGGCGAGGTGAACATCACTGCCGGCTACCAGGGGCAGAACATCAAGAACCCTACCCTTCCTGAAAGGGCAAGGAAAAATGGTGGCCTGGATTTTGACATGGCAGCCAACCTGAATGTGATTGGTAACATCGGGGACAAGATGAAATTTCCGATCAGCTACAACACCCTTTCCACCTTTGATTTTGAAAACCAACTCAAACTGGATTATTCAGGAGGTGCGGAAGATATTTTCAAAAAGATTGAAGTGGGCAACACTTCTTTTGCATCAAAAGGAACCTTGATTCCCGGAGCACAACAGCTTTTTGGTATCAAGACCCAGATGCAGTTCGGAAAGCTCTGGCTTTCGACAGTGTTTGCCAGCCAGCGTTCTCAACGACAATCTGCAGGCTTCAAAGGCGGCTCAAGCAGCACGCCATTTGAGTTCAAGGCTGACGAATACGAGGAGAACAGGCACTTCCTGCTGGCACAACATTTCAGAAAGGATTACAACAAGGCCATGAAAAACCTTCCGGTAATCAATTCCCAGGTGCAGTTGCTGCGCCTTGAAGTATGGGTCACCAACAGAAATGGTGTCACTGCCAATGCCCGTGATGTGGTGGGTCTGATGGACCTTGGAGAAGACAAACCCTATCAACAACCACCGGTCATCAACCCCAGGCCAGGATTGACTTTACCATCCAACGGAACCAATGACCTCTATACCAAAATCATCAACAATCCGGGCAGCAGAAACCCTGCACAAATTGTCAGTTACCTCAACAGCATAGGACTGCAACCTGTCCGCGATTTTGAAAAAACATTTGCCAGAAAACTGGATACCACCCAGTATTATTTCAACAGGCAACTGGGTTTCATCTCCCTGAATGTTACGCTTCAGCCAGATGAGGTGTTGGGTGTTGCATATCAGTACACCGTGAATGGAAAAGTATTCCAGGTGGGTGAATTTGCACAGGACATTCCAGTGGATTCAACCAGTGGCGTGCAAAAAATTCTCTTCCTGAAATTGCTGAAAGCCACATCCCAAAGGACCTCATTGCCGATTTGGGACCTGATGATGAAAAATATTTATCCCGTTGGATCAGGACAACTGGAAAGGCAGGATTTCCAGTTCAACGTGCTCTACCAGGAACCAGGTGCTGGAGAAAAACGTTACCTGCCCGTTGGAGACCAAGCTGGAGTTCCATTATTGAGCCTCATGAACCTGGACCGATTGAACAACCAGAATGATCCACAACCCGATGGTGTCTTCGATTTTGTGGAAGGCTATACCGTGAACTCCTACCAGAGCCGCGTGATCTTTCCTGTGCTTGAGCCCTTTGGACATGACCTGGATTATGCCTTCACCACCGATCCGACATTGAGAGATAAATTCCTTTTCTATCCGCTGTATGATACGATCAAGGCGATTGCACAAACCTATGCCAACCTCAACCGCTTCCTGATCAGGGGAAGCTCAAAATCATCTGGCGGTGCAAGTGGTGAGATTTCATTGAATGCCTTCAACATCCCTCCTGGATCGGTTACAGTAACGGCTGGAGGACAAACCTTACAGGAAAACATTGACTATACCATCGACTACATGTCGGGCACCTTGAGGATCATCAACAGCGCCATCAAAAACTCCGGACTGCCCGTCAATGCTCAGTTTGAGAACAATGCTACATTTGGGGTGCAGCAAAGAACCTTCATGGGACTGCGTTGGGATTATTTGTTCAACGATAAACTTTCCATCGGCGGAACTTCGGTCAGGTTGAGCGAAAGACCCTTCTTCACCAAAATGGAATATGGCTCCGATCCGATCCGCAACAGCATGACTGGCATCGATATGGCCTACAACAGTGAGTTGCCCAGGCTGAACAAATGGTTGAGCAAACTTCCTTTTTATGAGGCCAACGGAACCTCTACCATCAGTGCCTCAGCTGAAGCGGCCAAAATGACGCCGGGCCATGCCCCTCAAATTGGTAAAGGTGGTGATGGATTGATTTACCTGGATGATTTTGAAGGAACAAAGTCAAGCATTGACCTTCGTTTCCCTATCGTTGGTTGGACCTTGGCTTCAACTCCATTTGGTGCAAAAGACCGTTTCGGCAACACCATGTTTCCTGAGGCCAACTCCTATGATAACATTGACTATGGTAAAAACAGGGCCAAACTGGCCTGGTACAATATTGAGCCCATCCTGCAGGAAAAAAGAAATGCAAACAACCCTGTCAGGAACGACCTGGTTCAACTTTCTGACCCAAGGGTAAGGAGTGTAGGACAACAGGAGATCTTCCCTAGAAGGACACCCGATTTTGGACAGAGCCAAATGGTCACCTTTGACCTTGCGTATTATCCAAAAGAAAGAGGTCCCTACAACTATGATGCCCAGAACATCGAAACAACAGGGCAACTCAGAAACCCCAACAAACGCTGGGGTGGTATCATGCGCGGCATCGATCAGACCGATTTCGAAACGGCCAATGTTGAGTTCGTTGAATTCTGGGTACTGGATCCCTTCATCAAGGGCACCAATCCTGCCGGCGGATCGCTTTACCTGAACCTGGGCAATATCTCAGAAGATATCCTCAAGGACTCCAGAAGGTTTTATGAAAATGGTTTGCCTACCCCAACAATCCCTTCAGCCACTTCTACTTCCACCTGGGGGAAATCGCCATTGAATCCGATTCAGGTAACACAGGGATTCAGCAATGACCCTGCCGACAGGCCTTTCCAGGATGTGGGTCTGGATGGCTTGACAGACTCTGCTGAGAGCAAGCTAAGGGTTCAGTACCTCAATGACATGGCGGCAAGGCTGGGTGTTACATCCAAGGCTTATCTGGAGGCAAAATCCGATCCTTCTGCTGATAATTTCAAATACTACCGGGACGAAACCTATGATGCGCAGAACGCAGGAATTTTATCCCGATACAAGAATTTCAATAGCCCCCAGGGAAACTCTCCTATTGCAAAAGCAGGTGACAATTTTGCTTCGGCCTTTACCATGTATCCTGATGGCGAAGACCTGAACCGCGACAACACACTCAACGAATCAGAGGAGTATTTTCAGTACAGGATTGACATGAAGCCCAGTGGCGACCCGATCATGCAGGTGGGTCAAAACTTTATCGCAGACAAAAAATCCGTCAACGTAACACTGGCCGATGGAACCAAGCAGAACCAGATCTGGTACCAGTTCCGTGTGCCGATTACTGCCTACAACAGCAAGGTGGGTGAGATTCCCGATTTCAAATCCATCCGCTTTTTCAGGATGTTCCTTACTGATTTTGCGGACTCTGTCGTATTGCGTTTTGCCAAATTGGAGTTGGTCAGAAACAACTGGAGAAGGTTTTCCTACAACCTTGACACCATGGGCACATACAAAACGATTGACCTGTCCAGCACCAGCACAAGATTCAATGTTTCTGCCGTCAATATTGAGGAGAACGACCGCAGGGATCCTATTCCTTACCGCACCCCTCCAGGCATTGAGCGTGTGCAAACGCTCAGCAATGGTGGCATCAACATCCTTCAAAATGAACAAGCCCTCAGCATCAATGTCATCAACCTCAATGAGGGTGATGGAAGGGCTGTTTTCAAATCTTTCAACCATGATCTGAGGCAATACAAGCGCATCTCCATGTTCTATCATGCAGAAAGCCTGAAAGAATACAACAGGCTCAGGGATGGTGAAGTGTATGCAGTGGTAAGGATCGGTAACGACTATATCAACAACTTCTATGAGATCAAATATCCGCTGAAAACAACTCCATTTGGAACAACAGATGAGAAGGTGATTTGGCCGGCAGAGAATGAGTTGAATTTTGATATCACAGAACTGATCAAACTCAAGAACGAACGCAACCTCAATACAGGTAACCCCACAGCCATTTACAGGAAAACCATCAATGGAAAGACCTTCTCTATCATGGGTAATCCGAACCTT
>CAITQQ010000203.1 GCA_903894575.1 uncultured bacterium | reverse complement strand
TTGCATCGATTCTCTTCAAATGATACTGTCAGCTGGTTTGCAGCAAGGGGTGTTTCATTAAAAACAGAACAGGACGGAAGGATGTTTCCCGTAACGGATCAATCCCAAACCATCATCAATTGCCTAATGTCAGAGGCTGAGCAATACCATGTCAAAATTGTAATGCAGGCGGATGTAGTGTCCATTCAGAAAGACCAGGAAGTATTCAAGTTGTCTGTGATCAAGGACAATCAAACCTCCACAGTGGAGACAGCTGATTTTGTGTGTATCGCCGCAGGCGGCCATCCTAAACTATCTGGATTTGATTGGTTGGAAAGTACAGGCCATTCTATTGAACCGCCCGTCCCCTCATTGTTCACTTTCAATATCCCCGACAAACGATTGCATGCATTGATGGGCGTTTCGTCTAAGCATGCCACAGTAAAAATCCCTTCCCTGAAATTACAGGAAACAGGCCCAGTGTTGATTACCCATTGGGGGCTCAGTGGCCCGGCAGTCCTCAAGTTGTCATCCAGGGCAGCAAGGGAGTTGAATGCTGCCGCATACGGTTTTGAGGTCAGGCTCAATTGGGTGCCTGACGCACATGAGAGCATGATGCTGGAGACCTTGAAAAAAACCAAGGCGAGTGCACGCAATGCCATCGGATCAAAAAACAGTTTTGACATCAGTGCAAGGCTATGGAATTATTTGCTGATCAAATCCGGCATTGATCCTGAAAGCATTTGGCCCAACATCCCTCAACAAGCTTTGGTTAACCTCTCCCGATCACTCTGCAATGATCCATACACCGTCAGTGGTAAAACAACTTTTAAAGAAGAGTTTGTTACTGCTGGCGGAATCAAATTGGAAGAGATCAATCCCCTCACCATGGAAAGCATAAAAATGCCAGGGCTTTTTGTTGCGGGTGAAGTGATGAATGTTGATGGGATTACTGGAGGATATAACTTTCAGCATGCATGGTCCAGCGGTTGGATTGCTGCAGATGCCATTGCTTCAAAAATGAAATAAAAAACGGAACATATGCCTACTCCATCTTCCCGAAGAAATTTTTTACGTTCTGCCGCAGTGCTTCCTTTTCTCTCTGCCATTGATCCGGTATTCGCAAAGGAGGCCAGACTTTTTCATGCCAACGAGTATCCCAATGCTGTTGATGCAAAGGATAATGATGAAGATTTTTGGGGATGGATAAGAGAGTCTTACACCGTAAGCCCTAACATCATTAATTTGAACAATGGAGGCGTTGCTCCCCAACCCAAGGTTGTTCAGGATGCGCATATCCGCTATTACCAATATGCCAATGAAGCACCTTCATACTACATGTGGCAAATCCTGGACCAGGGCCGTGAACCCCTGCGCGAAAAACTAGCTGGGCTGGCGGGTTGTGACAAGGAGGAGATTGCCATCAACCGGAATGCCACTGAGGGGCTGAATACAGTTATTTTCGGACTCAATCTGAAGGCAGGGGATGAGGTTGTGCTCACCAAACAGGATTATCCAAACATGATCAATGCCTGGAAGCAAAGGGAAAAGCGTGATGGCATCAAGCTGGTCTGGGTTGATCTGCAACTCCCCATGGAAAACGAAGATGAAATTGCTGCATGTTATACCAAAGCATTTACCTCCAAGACCAAGGTTGTAATGGTGACCCACCTGATCAACTGGTGTGGCCAGATCATGCCTGTCCGAAAAATTGCAGATGCAGCCCATGCTAGGGGGATAGAAGTGATTGCAGATGGGGCACATACTTTTGCCCATTTCGAATTTAAGATTCCTGACCTTGGCTGCGATTATTTTGCCACTTCACTCCACAAATGGTTGAGCGCTCCGTTTGGCAGTGGCATGCTCTACATCAAAAAAGACAAGATAAAAAATGTATGGGCCCTGCTTTCCAACAATGAGCCGGATGGCGTTGACATCAGAAAATTTGAATCGCTGGGTACCCGTTCCTTTGCATCAGAAATGGCCATTGGTGCTGCTGTAGATTTCCATGAGGTCATTGGCAGCAAGCGCAAAGAAGCCAGGTTGCGGCAGCTCAAGGACCATTGGGTCAACCAGGTCAAGGATCTGCCCAAGGTTTCTTTTAACCAACCCAAATCCAAGCATCTCTCTTGCGCCATTGGAAGCATTGCCATTGAGGGCAAGAAACCGGAGGAGGTTGCTGGTGAATTGTTCACAAAACACAAGATCCATACGGTTGCGATCAACTGGGAAAACATCCATGGCGTAAGGGTTACACCCAATGTATATACCTCATTCAAGGACCTGGACAAGCTTGCGGAGGGCATCAGGAAGATTGCGAAAGGATAAAATAGATAAAAATTCCCTTTTATGGCCGGATACACTGAGAAAATAGCCTAAAAAACAGGTTTTTTTTCAATATGAATCAGTATTTCTATTACCTTTGCCGTCCCCAAATCAGGCTGACAAAACAGCTTGAAATTCAAACAAAAGGAGGAAATTAATAGTGGAAGAAAACAACACACTAGCAAATCCGTCAACAGTCTCCGCACACGATGATTTCGATTGGAGCATTGACAAGCGCAACGTTGCCCGTTACAACAACGAAGAGCAACTCAAGTATGATGCCGTTTATGAGGGCACATTCAAACAAATCACTGATGGTGAAATGGTTCAGGGTACCGTAGTGGGCCTTACCAAAACCGACGTGGTGATCAACATTGGTTTCAAAAGTGATGGTCTGGTTTCGTTGAACGAATTCAGGGACCTTCATGGATTGAAAACCGGTGATGTAGTAGAAGTAATGGTTGTTGAAAAGGAAGACAGGGAAGGACACCTGCACCTCAGCCGCAAGCAAGCCCGTATCACACGTGCTTGGGAGCGTATCGTTGAGATGCATAAATCAGGTGAAGTCGTTTCTGGCTTTGTTACCAGCAAAACCAAAGGTGGTCTTATCGTTGACATCATGGGCATGGAAACCTTCCTCCCAGGATCGCAGATCGACGTTAAACCCGTTACCGACTACGATCAGTTTGTTGGTAAAACAATGGAATTCAAAGTGGTTAAGATCAACGAGACCATCAAGAATGCAGTTGTTTCCCACAAGGCACTTATCGAAAGCGATATCGAAGCACAGCGTGCTGAGATCATGGGTAAACTTGAAAAAGGTCAGGTACTCGAAGGAACCATCAAGAACATCACTGATTTTGGAGCATTCCTTGATCTTGGTGGCGTAGATGGTCTTCTCTATATCACAGACATCAGCTGGGGACGTATCAACCATCCTTCTGAAGTACTCAAGCTTGATCAGAAACTCAATGTCGTTGTCCTCGACTTCGATGATGAGAAACGCAGGATCAGCCTTGGTCTTAAGCAATTGACACCACATCCTTGGGATACACTTTCAACAGAAATTGTTGAGGGTGCGAATGTTAAGGGCAGGGTAGTCAACATCGAAGATTATGGTGCATTCCTTGAAATCACTCCTGGTGTTGAAGGACTTGTTCACGTAAGCGAGATCACTTGGGCAAACACTCCGGTGAATGCAAAAGAGTTCTTCAAGCTGGGTGATGAGTACGAAGCAAAAGTGGTGACACTTGACAAGGACAGCAGAAAGATGAGTCTTTCTATCAAACAACTTACATCAGATCCTTGGAACATCATCGAGGACAAATATCCTGTAGCCAGCCGTCATACAGGCCTTGTTAAAAACATCACTCCATACGGCGTGTTTGTTGAACTTGAGCCAGGTATTGGTGGAATGATCCACATCAGCGACCTCAGCTGGTTGAAGCGTTACAATCATCCTACAGAGTTCACTAAATCAGGAAGTCAGATTGACATCATGATCCTGAACATTGACAAGGAAAACAGGAAGCTTCAACTTGGACACAAACAACTTGAGGAAGATCCTTGGAATGCCCTTCAAGAAACCTTTGCCATCGGTTCTACTCACGAAGGAACTGTTGTTAAGAAGGACGATAAAGGTGCTGTAGTTCAGCTCCCTTACGGTCTTGAAGGATTTGCCCCTGCACGTCATCTTGCAAAAGAGGATGGTAAGACAGTTGGTGCTGATGAAACTGCCCAGTTCGTAGTAATCGAGTTCGATCGCAACGAGAAGAGGATTGTGTTGAGTCATGCACGCATCTGGGAGCAGGTTGCAGCTGATGAGAAAGAAGCAGTTGTCAAGGAAAAGAAAGCCGATGCAGCCAAAACCAAAAAAGCTGTTAAGGACATTCAGAACAAGGTTGAGAAATCAACATTGGGCGACCTTGGCGTTCTCGCTGAACTCAAGAAGAAAATGGAAGGCGGAGAATAAGGAAACTTATCATCCACTGACATCAAACAATAAGGGTCCTGTGCATTTGCACAGGACTTTTTTTATGCGAGTAATGCATTGAAATCATGTGCATCAAGGGAGCGCAAAGAGTCTAGCTTAAGGTCAGCTATATTCCAACGTTCCTGGTGGTATTGGTCGGGGTGAGGAACAACGATGCATTTCATTCGTGCTGCCTTTGCTGCAATCATGCCATTGAAAGAATCCTCGAAGCAGATGCAAGCAGCGGGATGGCTACCCAGTTCGATTGCACAATTGATGAATACCTGCGGGTTGGGTTTTCCGAAGGGTAGAAATTCTGCAGAACAAATGGCTGAAAAATATTGCTCCATCTTGGTTTTGGCCAGAACAGCTTTGATCAGTGCCAGGGGAGAAGAACTTGCAAGCCCCACCTTGAGAGAAGATTGTTTGACCATCTCCATTACTTCATTAACTCCTTCCATCATCGTTCCGCTTTCCATTACTTTGGCGATCACGAGATCCGTAATTTTTTTTTCAGTTTTTGGAATATGGGCATGGTCAATATCGGAAACGCCAAACCAATGCTGAAGGAATTCTTTTGTTCGAAGTCCAGTGGTCTCAACATATTGTTCTTCACCAATGGTCATCCCAAATTTCTGCAGGCATTCCTGGGCAGCTTCATACCAGAGCGGTTCTGAATCAATCAGCAATCCATCCATGTCAAAGATGGCGGTAGTTGTTTTCATTCACAATTGATTTCCAATAAAATTAATCTTTTAAATGCTAAACAGTGGCTGTAAATGGTTGTATCAAATCTCAACAGATTGATAGGCGTAATTGAATAATCCTTATCTTGAATCTCCTATTATGATTGATAAGCTTAAAGATATCAAGTTGGTGAGGAAGTTGGTGTATGCCTTCGTAGGAGTATTCACTTATCCTGGTCTTGCTATCATCAATAAACTCAAAATCAGTGGTACAGAGAACATCGAGGATCTTCCCAAGCAAAATGTATTGTTTGTAAGCAATCACCAGACCTATTTTGCTGACGTCATTGCGTTTCTCCATATATTTTGTGCTGTAAAATGGGGACGAAAAAACAGGCTTGGCCTTCCCTTCTATTTTCTCAACCCATTTGTAGATGTCAACATTGTCGCTGCAGAAGAGACCATGAAAGACAATCTGCTCACCAGGCTTTTTACACTGGCTGGTGCCATTACCATCAAAAGAACCTGGAGGGCTGCAGGAAAAGATGTCAAGCGGGAAGTGGATACAAATGATTCTTCCAAAATCAATGAAGCATTGGCCAAGCGATGGGTCATTACATTCCCACAGGGAACTACAAAACCTTTTGCTCCAGGCAGAAAGGGTACTGCGCACATCATCAAGACCATGAAACCAATTGTAGTTCCAGTGGTCATCAATGGTTTCTGGAGGGCCTTCAACAGGAAGGGATTGAAATTCAAAAAAAAGGGTACCGTGCTATCCGTTTGTTTTAAAAAGCCGCTACTGATTGACTACGAAAAATCTGTAGATGAGATCCTTGAACAGGTCATGGATGCCATTGAGCAGAGCCAAGAATTCATGTTGAAAGGGAAACACCATCACGAGGTTTCACCTGCATGATCCATCAAGTGGTGAATAGGGCCTTCAGCTCTGTTGCATCCTCTGCTTTCATTTTCTTTGCAAGCACAAGCCTTAGCTGTCTTCTCCTCAGTGCTCCTTCAAATACTTTTATTTCCTCCTCTGTTTCAGGAGTCAACTCAGGAACCATTCTTGGTTTTCCATTGGGATCAAGCGCGACAAAAGTCAAATAGGCTTCATTGCTTTTGTATTTGTACTGCTGGGTAAGGTCTTCTCCCCATACGGTGATATGCACTTCCATAGATGATTTAAATGCCCTTGATACCTGCGCTTCGATATGCACCACCTGGCCAAGTTTTATGGGAGCATCAAAGGACATATTGTCTACTGAAACGGTTACGCATGGGGCATTGCAATGTCTCCATGCGGCCATTGCCGCTGCGGTATCCATCCAATACATCAACCTTCCACCCATGAGGTTTCCATAAAAATTGGTGTCATTGGGGAATACCAATTCTGTCATGATTACATTTGACTCAGACGCTTTTTTAGGTTTCATTTTCGCGTGTTTTTAAATGGTTATTTTTTCAGCCCCATCCAGAAATGCTGGTGAAATATCTGCACCAATTCCTGGCAGCTCATCCAGTTCAAGGAAATAATTGTTATAGCGAGCTCCATCAATCACAGGGTCAGCAAGATGCCCAAGCAGGCAAGTGTCAAGATCGTAGAACTGAATATTTTCATGTGACATGGCGAGGTGCACTTTTGCAGTAAGGGCCAAACGGCTTTCCACCATGCCACCCAGCATGCAGGGAATACCATGAGCAGCAGCGGTATCAGCAATCTTGATGGCTTCAAGGATGCCTCCTGATTTTGCCAGCTTGATATTGATATAACTGCAGCTTTCACTGGAGATGAGTCTTTCGGCATCAAAGTGATCAAACACACTTTCATCGGCCATGATGGGAATGGCAACATTTTTTTTCAATGAAGGCAGCAAGGGGTCAAAATGATGGTGCATGGGTTGTTCACAAAAGGCAATATTGAATGGTTCAATTTCCTGAAGTGTTTGCAATGCCGTCGCGTAGTCCCAGCCTTGGTTGGCATCAACGCGGAGTTGGATGCTCTCACCAACAGCTGCCCTTATTTTTTTGATCCGCTCAACATCTTCCTTCCCATTTTTTCCCAGTTTCACCTTGATGATCTGCACACCCTGTTCCACAAACGCAATGGCTTTCTCCGCCATTTTTTCCGGGCTGCTGATGCCAATGGTGAGGTCTGTTTGAATCTTCTTTTGTTGCCCTCCGAGGAACCTGAACAAAGGCATGTTCTGCGCCTTTGCTGCAATGTCGTGCAAGGCCATATCAAATGCACTTTTGATGGTGCTGTTGAAAGCAATGTGAGCATGCAACTCATTCATTCTTTCCTCAATCTCACAGGCATTTTTTCCTTTGATGATGTTGGCCAGTTCCCTTCCCACATAAAAACAACTGTCCTGGGTTTCACCTACCAACATCGGGAATGGACTGCATTCTCCTACGCCAGTTATGCCAGCATCGGTATTGATTCTTATGAAGATATTTTTAGCAGCATAGCAGGTTTCTGTTGCAATCACGAATGGCTCCATCGGGATGGTCAGTCTGCTGATTTCTATTGAACTGATCTTCATTGCGCTGGTTTGTATTGTTCTAATATTTTGACTCTTTCTCGTTCAAAGGTAAAGGTTCCATGGCTTAACACTCTCATCAGACCAACTAAACAAAATCAATTCTATGATGTTGTAACATAAATCGATGTATGGAAAAGCTCAATGGTAAAAAGGTTGTTGTTGCTGGTGCTACAGGTGGAATAGGATCCAGCTTGGTCAAACTGCTGGCGCAAAGTGGAGCAGAGGTTTTTATTACAGGAAGAAACAATGAAAAGTTGTCCAATATCGCTACATCACATGGCATTCCAGCTTCCCATTGTATGGTGGCAGACATCAGTGATGGAACACAGATGGAATTGATGGCTGAAAGGGTTTTAAGTCAACTTGGCACCCCGGATATATTGATCAATCTTGCTGGAATTGGCATCATCAAACCACTGGAGCAGTTGTCTTTGGATGATTTTTCAAAATCTATTAAGACCAACCTTGTAGGCGCTTTTCTATTTGTAAAATCGTTTCTCCCGGCCATGAAGGAAGTAAAAAAAGGATTGATCATCAATGTTCCAGGGGTACTGGGGAAAGTGCCCATGTCGGGTGCAGCTGCCTACTCTGCCAGCAAATATGGTATTGTCGGCATGATGCAGAGCATCAGGGAAGAATTGAAAAGAACTGAGATAAGAATCACCAACCTGTTTTTGGGCGGCGTTGATTCTCCTTTTTGGGATGAAATCGACCTCCGGGTACAAAAAGATAAAATGATCCGTGAAGAAGAGGCGGCAAGGTCAATATGGTTTCTTTGTCAGCAGCCTGCCAGTGGTGTTGTCAGTGAAATGGTCTTACAACCATTCAATCATCAGGCCATTTAAAGCATGGTTCCTTTGAGGAAAAAATAGGCACAGTTAAAATAGATGATAACGCCTGTAACGTCTACCAAGGTAGCAACAAATGGCGCGGATGATACAGCGGGGTCAGCACCCAGTCTTTTCAGCACTATGGGCAACATGGAGCCGGAAATGGTACCGAACATGACCACCCCAATCAGGGATACTCCTACAACCATGGCCACCAGAAAATAATGCGCTCCATATACTTCAGGAAATATTTGAGACCATACCATCACCCTTGAAAAACCAATGATGCCCAGTACGGTACCCAGCATCAAACCGGAGACGATCTCTCTGCGCATGACCTTCCACCAGTCTGCTAATGTAACCTCTCCTACGGTAAGTGCCTGGATGATCAGAGAGGATGCTTGAGAGCCGGTATTGCCACCACTTGAAATGATCAGGGGTATAAAGAGCGAAAGGATCAGGGCCTGGTCCAGCGCGTGCTCATAGCTGGCCATTGCAGTGGCGGTGAGCATTTCACCCAGAAACAGCACAATCAGCCAGCCGACCCTTTTTTTGAAAAGTTTAAATATCGAGATTTCAAGATAAGGCTCATCCAGTGCCTCAGTTCCCCCCATCTTTTGCATATCCTCACTGAATTCCTCATTGGCAACCCATAGCACGTCATCAATGGTAACGATCCCCAGCAAAATATTGTTGTTGTCCACAACAGGAAGGGCCACCCTGTTGTTCATCTTGAAGACCTGGTTGGCCTTTTCCTGATCGTCATATACATTGAGCTCAATATACCTGCCATCAGTGAGTTCGCTCACCATCTTATCTGGAGGGGATAATAAAAATTCTTTGATCCTGACGTCATCCAACAGTTCGCCCTGGTCGTTGATTACATAGATAACATCAATGGTCTCAGACTCCTGGCCTACTTCCCTGATGTGTTCCAATACTTCTGCAATGGTCCAGTCTGACTGCACCGCAATATAGTCCGGCGTCATCAGACGACCTACACTTCCTTCAGGATATCCCAAGAGTGAAAGGGTGATTTTTCTTTCTTCCGGATTCAGGAGTTTGATCAGCTCTCTCACGGCATTGGTAGACAACTCCTCCAGAAAGGATGTACGGTCATCCGCGGGGAGCTCATTCAACAAGGCAGCCGTTTTCAGCGGTGGTAGTTCTTGAATAATGTCTTTTTGGATACCCAGTTCTATGATTTTGAAAGTACTGGCTGCCCTGTGGATGGACAATGCTGCCATGATCTCAGTGGCATGTTCCCAATTTTCCTCTATGAGTTGCGCAACATCGCTGATGTTCAGTTCATTCAGGAATTCCGGCATGTGTATGGCATTCTCCTCCAGGAGGAAAAATTCAAACTGCTCTTGAAGATCCATATTGGTGTCGAACTGAATCATGCCTGATTGCTGGTTTCTGCGAAATTAATCATAGTTTTTTAGCCCGCAATATTAACTTAGGGGAGTAGTAATTGGATTTAACCAATCAGGCATTGGTAAGCTATACAATATTGTACATTTGCAGTCATTCAATTAAAGCACCGATGATTGTTTTTTTGTTGGGTTTTATGGGGTCTGGAAAGTCCTTTTATGCGAAAGGCCTGTCTGAGCATCTTCATGTTCCATTTGTTGACCTGGATCAATTCATTGAGAGGGAACAAGCCATGTCCATCAGCGAAATCTTTGAAAAAATGGGGGAACCGGCATTTCGAACCCTGGAATCAATAGCCCTTAAGCAGGTTTATGCAGATTTATTGGTCAGAACTACAGAAACGCAAGATAAAAATGGTATTTTAGGAGTAATCTCTTGTGGAGGAGGAACGCCTTGCTTCAATGAGAACATGGATTGGATGAACAAGCATGGGTTGACGATTTGGGTCAATCCGGCTGAAGAGATCATATGGGAGCGGCTGATGAAGGAGAGAAAAACAAGACCTCTTGTGGCCAGTCTGACCGCAGAAAGTTTGAGGGAATTTATTCATCAAAAAATGTTGGAGCGAAAACCATATTATGAAAAAGCCCAAGAGGTCATCTTTCAATCCAATATAACCATACCTGAATTTGTTAACACCATCAAACATGCAAAGAACCTTCTTTAGGACTGCAGCTTTACTTGCGATGACTGCAGTCATCCTTGGGGCCTTTGGAGCCCATGCACTGAAAGAGCTTATTTCTGAGCAAGCACTGACCAGTTTTCATACTGCCACCAACTACATGATGACCCACGCTATTGCACTTTTTATCGTTGGGCAGATGTATCGCCATTACAAGAAAAAATCAATGATCTGGTCTGGTAATTTCTTTGTGATGGGCATCATCATGTTCTCTGGTTCAATTTATTTGAGGATTGCTCTATCCTACATGGGCTATGAAAAGCTTGACATCATCAATATCATTACCCCTTTCGGAGGGCTGATGTTCATCCTGGGATGGCTGATGTTGTTTGTTTCCATTCCTCCTAGGGAACAACTGGAAAAGGCCCCCAAGTCAGATGAGTAAAATAAACTGTATTTTTGAGGGCAAGAATGCAATACCTCACTTCAAACAGCTCAATCCCAAATGGGTAACCGTTTAAAAACTCCCAAGAATACTGTAGATCCTGAAGTCTTGAAAGAGGAGAAGGAAGAAACAGTTGAAATTCGATCACTCGTGCGTGATGAGAGGACCCACAAGATTCTGGGATCTGTCCTGCTGTTTTTGGGTTTGTTTCTCTTCGTGGCATTTACCTCTTATCTATTTACATGGATGGAGGATCAGGACAAGGTGAGGGACATGGGGGCAAAAATCCTGATGCCCAATGAACTGGAGATCAATAATCAGTTGGGGAGTCTCGGTGCTTTTACAGCCTTTGTTTTCTTCGAATATGGCTTTGGACTGGCATCTTACCTTTTTTGCTCCCTCTTTTTCGTATTGGGTTTAAATCTGATGTTTGATAAACCCATTTTTTCAGTTGCAAGAAACCTGCGTTACCTGGTTACAGGATTAATCATAGGAAGTGTAAGTGCTGCTTTTTTCACCCCAACAACTGCCTTTAATTGGGGTGGTGCATTGGGCAAGTTTGCTGCTGGATGGCTCACGGCTGTGATCGGATGGGCTGGAACTTTTGCATTGATTTCACTATCCCTTTTTTCCTATGTCATTTGGCGGTTCAATCCCATCTTCAAATGGCCGGTTCTCTCGCCCAAAACAAAGAATGATCTGCAGGGTCTATCACTAGAGGATCTGGCAATACCGGCGATTGTTGAACCAGAGATCATACAACCAAGGCTTGATTTGACGGAAGGGAATTCCCTGAAGCAACCGCATGCACTTTCTCCATTGACAGAACATCCAGTGGATGCCACGCCGTTGGAACTTGTTGAAAAACAGGAAGATGAAGTAGTACCCGTCACTTCAGCACCTGCAGATGTTCCTTGGGAAGTTGACGAGGTAGAAGAGGAAGAAATGACAGATGCCGAACCGCCTCTGGAAATCAAGCCTGTGGTGGATGAAAAGAACATTTCGCCAAGGGCAGCTGCAGTATTGGCTTCACCCCGTTACGACCCGATTGCAGACCTTAAAGGGTATAAGTTCCCATCATTGGATCTGTTGGCTCAACATACCGGTGAAAAGATCGTCATGGACCAACATGAGCTTGAGGCCAACAAGACCCAGATCATGAGTACCCTCCGGAACTATGATATTGAAATCCAGAAAATATTTGCTACCGTTGGACCAACAGTGACTTTGTATGAAATTGTTCCGGCGGCTGGAGTAAGAATATCGCGCATCAAAAACCTTGAGGATGACATTGCTTTGAGCCTTTCAGCATTGGGCATCCGCATCATCGCCCCCATACCCGGTAAGGGGACCATTGGTATTGAAGTTCCCAACGTTAAGAAGAGTATTGTGGGCATGCGCTCACTCCTGGCTTCCGATAAGTTCCAGAAAAATGACTACGCATTGCCCATAGCACTGGGTAAAAAAATTGACAACGAGAATTTCATCGTTGACCTTGCCACCATGCCGCATCTCTTGATGGCCGGTGCAACAGGACAAGGTAAATCGGTGGGGTTGAATGCCATTCTTGTTTCATTGTTGTACAAAAAACATCCATCACAGTTGAAATTTGTGTTGGTTGATCCCAAAAAAGTTGAGCTAAGCATTTACAGAACCATCGAAAAACATTTCCTGGCCAAGTTACCAGGGGAAGATGATGCCATCATTACCGATACCAGAAAAGTGGTCAATACCCTCAATGCACTGTGTATTGAAATGGATGAAAGATATGACTTGTTAAAAGAGGCAGGTTGCAGAAACATCCGGGAATACAACGAAAAATTTGCCTCAAGAAAACTCAATCCTGAAAAAGGACATAAGTTTCTACCCTTCATCGTGTTGGTCATTGACGAGTTTGCAGACCTTATCATGACTGCTGGGAAGGAGATTGAAACACCCATTGCCCGTCTTGCCCAGTTGGCAAGGGCGATTGGCATTCACCTGATCGTTGCAACCCAACGTCCATCCGTCAATATCATCACTGGAACCATCAAGGCGAATTTCCCTGCAAGGATTGCGTTCAAGGTCTCTTCTAAGATTGACAGCAGAACGATTCTGGATGTTGGTGGTGCTGAACAATTGATTGGAAGGGGAGACATGCTGGTTTCTTATCAGGGTGAAGTAACCAGGGTTCAATGTGTATTCGTTGACACACCTGAAGTGGAAAAAGTGGCTGATTTCATTGGAGGACAGCAGGGCTATCCATCTGCATTCGAACTTCCTGAAGTGGTGGATGAAAAAGACATGGATGATCGGGAGGTTGATTTGCTGAGCCGGGATCCTTTGTTCAGTGAAGCCGCATCCCTGATTGTGCAAAGTGGCATGGGGTCTACTTCCCTGATTCAGCGGAGATTAAAACTCGGATACAACCGTGCAGGCCGGTTGATGGATCAATTGGAGGCAGCAGGCGTAGTAGGACCCAGCAAGGGAAGCAAGGTCCGGGAAGTGCTATTCAAAACCGAGTATGAACTCGAACAGTTTTTAAAATCAATGGAATAGTCTTTTCTTTGTATTGGCTTGGATATTTACCGGCCTCAACCAAATCACAACGATCATGCTTAAACGCACATTCCCAATACTACTTTCTCTGATGATTGTAGGCTTTACAGCAGCAGCGCAGGCGCCCAAAGCAATGGGCAAAAGTGACCCAGAAGCCAAGAAAGTGCTTGATGCTGTCAGTGCCAAGTTCAAAACGTTTAAAAGCGTAAAAGCCGCGTTCGCGTTGAAAATTGAGAATGCTGCAGGAAAGGTACAGGGCACCAAGACAGGAACAGTCATGATGAAGGGCATCAAATACAGGGTTTCCATCACTGGTCAGGAAATCTTTTGTGATGGTGCTACCATATGGACCTATGATGTGTCTGCAAAAGAGGTTCAGGTCTCTGCCCTTGATAACAGCAGCGGATCCATTACCCCTCAAAAATTATTCACCAATTTCTATGACAAAGACTTCCTTTTTATGCTCAATCCTGACGTAACAAGGGCAGGTAAGACATACCAGGTTGTAGAGTTAACTCCAGTTGATAAGACAAAGCCATTTTTCAAGGTAGTCATTGAGGTGGACAAGGCCAGCAAGGTCATCATGTCCACCCGGGTATTTGAAAAGAATGGCAACAGGTATCTGTATGCCATCAATTCCATGGCCACTACTGCGGTGATACCCGATGATAGTTTTGCTTTCAATCTGAAAAAATATCCTGGCGTAGAAGTGATTGACCTGCGATAAAAAAGTCTTTTTATTTTCCCCAGCGATAGGTCTGTATATCAAATCCGGCAAGGTCAAGCACCCTGTCTACCACGGTCATTGCAACTGCTTCAACCGTATCCGGTTTGCTGTAGAAGGAAGGCGTAGCTGGGCAAACAATGCCACCAGCCAGGGTAATGGCTTCCATGTTTTTGATATGGATAAGGTTATAAGGCGTTTCCCTTGCAACGCAAATCAGTTTCCTGCGTTCTTTCAAGATGACATCTGCAGCCCTTGTGATCAGGTCATTCGAGATTCCACTGGCAATTCTCCCTAGCGTACCCATCGAACAGGGAACAATGATCATGGTGTCATACTGCCCAGATCCAGAAGCAAAGGGCGCATTGAAATCATTTTTGCCATAAACCGGCAGGCCAAGGATTGAAAAATCCTCATTTCCGAGCTCAGTAGCCCATACATCTTTGGCGTTATCTGTTAGAATGATCGAGAGGTCACTCCATTGTTCCCTCATCAGTTTCATTTTTCTGATCAAGAGGTCTGCATATATAGATCCACTTGCTCCTGTCACTGCAACAACTACTTTTCTCATGGAATGGTCTGTTTGGTTCTTTAACAACAAAAGGGTACAAAGGTTAGATGATTGTGAACTTATTTAGACATTCCCGCAATGTTTTCAAAAAGTTAAATTTTTCATCATCCCTGCGCAATATGACTACGTATTTACACGTTATTACCTTGGTTTTTCATAGGATATTGGATTTAAAACGGGCTGGATTTCTATCCGGGCCCTTTTTTTTTGCTCTTGATCTTCAGAGAAAGGGAAGATCAAAAAAAATCCCTGCCGAAGCAGGGATGATCAATTAAATTTCAGCCATTTGTGCAATGGCCTCACTTTTATATAGGCCTTCGTCCAGCTTCTTCTTTGTTTCTTCAAACGCTTTTAAAGTCAATTGGATTTCCTCGTCCGTGTGAACGGCTGTGGGTATCAATCGATAGATGATATGCCCTTTTGGAATAACAGGATAGACCACAATGGAGCAGAATATATTGTAATTTTCCCTCAGGTCGGTCACCATATGGGTTGCTTCCTCCACACCACCTTTCATGTAGACAGGTGTTACTACAGAATCTGTTTTTCCGATATCAAACCCTTTTTCCTTCAGGCCATTCTGCAGTTTCAATGCATTTTCCCAAAGTTTTGCTTTGAGGGATGGTTGTGTTTTGAGCAGCTCCAGCCTTTTCAGGTTTCCGATGACCAATGGCATGGGAAGTGATTTGGCGAAAATCTGACTCCTGATATTGTACCTTACGTAGTCAATGATTTGTTTAGGACCAGCAACAAAAGCACCAATCGATGCCATTGATTTGGCGAAAGTGGAAAAATAGAGGTCAATATCATCCTGAACACCCTGTGCTTCTCCGGCACCTGCTCCTGTTTCTCCAAGTGTGCCGAAGCCGTGGGCGTCGTCCACCAGCAGACGGAATGAATATTGCGGTCTCAGGGCAGTGATTTCTTTCAGTTTACCCTGGTCTCCTGCCATGCCGAAAACACCTTCTGTGATGAGCAAAATTCCGCCGGCATTTTGTTTTTCAATCAATGCGGTGGCACGCTGCAACTGCTTTTCGCAATCATCGATTTCATTGTGTTTGAACACAAAACGGTGACCTTGGTGCAGCCTCAATCCATCGATGATACAGGCATGGCATTCAGCATCATAGACGATCACGTCGTGGCGTGAACAAAGTGCATCAATAAGGCTGAGAATACCCTGGTATCCGAAATTGAGCAAAATGGCATCTTCCTTCATTTCAAAAGCAGCCAACTGCCTCTCAAGCTCTTCATGATGGTTGGTATTTCCACTCATCATCCTGGCTCCCATGGGGGATGCCAGTCCAAACTCGGCAGCAGCATCGGCATCGGTCTTCCTGATGACTGGGTGGTTGGCAAGTCCAAGATAATTATTGAGGCTCCAGACAATTTTTTCTTTTCCCCTGAAGTTCATCCTGCTTCCAATTTCACCTTCCAGTTTTGGGAAGGCAAAATATCCATGGGCCCTTTCACGGTGTTGGCCAAGCGGTCCTTGGTTCTTGATCAGTCTTTCGAAAATGTCTGCCATACGCGTAGGAGTTTTGATTTAGCTTCCTGCAAAGATAAAAATTTTAAAAATAAGATTATCCAACAGGATGTTCATAAAATGAAGAGATCCAAGCATTGCATTCCCATACCTTTGTCTAGCTAAAAACAAAATCGATGAGAAGAAACAAAATGTTGGCTATAATAGCGTTGCTGGTGACATACAGCAACGGCATGGCACAGAAAACTGCCCCTGCTGCCAAACCCAAACTGGTTGTAGGAGTAATGGTGGACCAAATGCGCTGGGATTATCTCTACCGATTTCAGCACAGATACGGTCAGAATGGTTTAAAACGGATATTGAGAGAAGGATTTTCCTGTGAAAATGCACAGATTTCCTACGCCCAGACCGTTACTGCTGCTGGTCATGCCAGCGTTTATACCGGATCAGTTCCTGCCATCAATGGCATCATGGGGAATGAGTGGTATGACAGGTCTTTGAAGCGGGATGTTTACTGTGTAGAGGATGAAGCTGTTAAAATTGTTGGTGGAAGCGGAAAGGGAGAGCCCATGTCTCCTAAAAATCTGATGACAACTACAATCACCGATGAGCTGGAATTGGCTACCAATTTCAGGTCTAAGGTTATTGGTGTGGCCATCAAAGACAGAGGAAGCATTTTGCCTGCAGGTCATGCCGCAGATGCTGCCTACTGGTATGAACCAAGTTCTGGTAATTTTGTGTCCAGTACCTGGTACATGAAAGATTTGTCTTCATGGGCTAATGCTTTTAACAAGCGAAAGATTGTGGATTCCTTGTACACCAGACCCTGGAACCTCAGCCATCCCCTCGAAACCTATACACAAAGTGATGTGGCCAATCCTCTGTATGTCAACAATCCTTTTCCGCGCAGCCTGGCATCTAATATCGGCAAGAATTATGGGGCAATTTCCTCAACACCATGGGGCAATACCCTGACCCTGGAATTCTCAAAAGCTGCTGTGGAAGCAGAAGCCATGGGAATGGACAGCATCACTGATTTCCTTGCCATCAGCCTTTCATCTCCAGATTATATTGGGCATACATTTGGTCCTAATGCTGTTGAAATTGAAGACAATTATATCAAACTCGATAAAGAATTTGAATTGTTTTTCAACTACCTGGACAAGAAGGTCGGAAAAGGCAATTATCTCTTTTTCCTGACTGCAGACCATGCAGTTGCCCATGTTCCTGCATTTTTGCAGCAGCATCAGATGCCCGCAAAAACAATGCGATCAAGCAAGAAAGCGGAGGAGACAACCATGAAAAAATTTGGGTTGAAAAAGTTGGTGGAAGCATCTGCCAACTATCAGTTGTACCTGAACAGAAAATCAATTGATTCTGCAGGTCTTGATTTCGGGGCAGTCAAATCATACCTTATCGCTGAATTGAACAAAGAAGAAGATGTCCTGCTGGCATTTGACAATGCGTCCATCAATGCGGCCAATCTCCCAGCAGAGTACAAAGAAATGTTCATCAAAGGCTTTAACCACAAGCTGGCAGGAGATATTCAGGTGGTCTACAAGCCTGGGTATTTTTTCAGCAATTCAAATACAGGTACCACCCATGGATCCATGTATCCCTACGATTCGCATATTCCTTTGCTTTGGATGGGCTGGGGCGTGAAGCAGGGACTTACACACAGAAAGGTATACATGAGTGATATTGCTGCAACACTCGGAGCCATATTGAAAATTCAGATGCCCAGCGGCAATGTTGGCAGCGCCATTCAAGAACTGATCAAATAATAAAAGCAGTATTCCATGCAACAATATCTGGACCTGATAAAGCATATCATCGAGAAGGGGACTGACAAAACGGATCGGACTGGAACAGGCACCCGAAGCATTTTCGGATATCAAATGCGTTTCAATTTGCAGGAAGGATTTCCGATGGTAACCACCAAAAAGCTGCACCTCAGGAGCATCATTCATGAATTGCTCTGGTTCCTCAAAGGAGATACGAACATCAAGTACCTCAAAGACAACGGTGTTGGCATCTGGGATGAATGGGCCAACGAGGAGGGCGAGCTTGGTCCGGTATACGGAAAGCAGTGGCGGTCATGGTCTGGTGCAGATGGGAAGGTCTATGATCAGATTACTGACCTGATTGCACAGATCAAGAAAACCCCAGACAGCCGAAGGCTGATTGTCAGTGCCTGGAATGTGGCTGAGCTGCCACAAATGGCGCTGATGCCCTGCCATACCATATTCCAGTTTTATGTTGCGGATGGAAAACTTTCTTGTCAGTTGTACCAACGCTCTGCAGATGTATTTTTGGGTGTGCCTTTCAACATTGCCTCTTACGCATTGTTGACCTTGATGGTGGCGCAGGTCTGCGACCTTGAGCCTGGAGATTTTGTACACAGCTTTGGCGATGTTCATTTGTACAACAATCATTTTGAGCAGGCTGGCTTGCAATTGTCCAGGGAGCCTTATCCGCTACCCACCATGAAAATAAATCCCGAGGTGAAGGATATATTTGGATTCAAGTTTGAAGATTTTACCCTGGAGGGCTACCAGTCTCATCCGGGTATCAAAGCGCCAGTGGCCGTATAATTTAATTTCTTTATCATGATGATTTCATTGGTTGTTGCCGCTTCAGAAAACAATGCCATTGGCCTTGATAACTCACTGCTTTGGAAACTTCCCAATGACATGAAGTTTTTCAAGAACCTTACATGGGGAATGCCCGTCATCATGGGAAGAAAAACCTTTGCGTCAATGGCATCCAAACCCTTGCCAGGCAGGATCAATATTGTCATCAGCAGAAATCCAGAAGTTCT
>CAITQQ010000202.1 GCA_903894575.1 uncultured bacterium | reverse complement strand
CCCAACAACAAGTTGAACTACTCAACCTTCAACCTGACCAACAATACTACCCTGATCCGTGGCAACCATACCATTACATTGGGTGCTGCCTTTGAATCATTCAAGTCGAACAACCTGTTCTTCTACGGTTCCAATGGTGTTTGGGTATTCAACAGCATCGCAGACTTCAAGGCAGCTGCACTGGCCTACAAAGCCAATCCAAACCTTGCTGCTTCAACCGTGCCCATTGCCCGTTTCAACTACCGCTATACCCTTCTGCCTGATGGAAAACTTCCTTGGCAGACTTTCCAGAACCAGTTTTACACTGTTTATGGACAAGACGAATGGAAAATGGCAAAGAATTTCCGCATGACTTATGGTGCGCGCGTAGACTATTTGAACATCATCAACACTGCCTCTGATTATGCAAACCCTTATGTAGCTGGTTTGAACTTCAGGGAGCCATCGGGCGAGCCTTATAAAATCAATACCGCCAGCATGCCAAAGTCAAGGTTGTATGTGTCTCCTCGCATTGGTTTCAACTGGGATGTTTATGGCAACAAAAAAACTCAGCTCCGTGGTGGATCAGGCCTGTTCCTGTCTCGCCTTCCTTATGTGTTGATCAGCAACCAACTGGGAAACAATGGTGTTAACATTGGTCTGGTGAACGTAACTGGTTCTGCGGCTAATGCTTATCCATTTACCCTGAATCCAACGCGCTATACCCCAACAACCACTGATATCAACAGCCTCCGTGGATACAACATCAACTATGGCGATCAGGACCTGAAATTCCCACAGATATGGAAGACCAATATCGCCATTGACCAGAAATTGGGATGGGGCGTGATTGGTACTTTGGAAGCGATCTACAACAAGAACATCAACATGCTTCATTATGTAGATGTAAACCAGAAAAGGCCTTCAGGAACTTTTGCCGGAAATGACAACAGAGACATCTACCCAGCGCTTGATCTGTCTGGCGCTCCTGCAACCACTGCCCGTTTCCTGAATCCTGGCATTGGCAATGCATTTGTATTGACGAACAACAATGTGGGTTACTCCTATTCACTTACTGCAAAGCTGGAAAAGCCAATGACCAAGAATTTTGGTGGTGTTTTGGCCTATACCAACGCAAAAGCAACAGATCTCTCTTCAGTTGCCAGTACAGTTAATGCAAGCACACCAAGCATTTATGGTATGAACTACCTCAGGGAAGGTTTTTCTGACAACGACCTTCGCCACCGTTTCATGGGTTATGTAAATTACAGGCTCAATTATGGTGGTAAGTTCGGCGGTGCAACCACTTTCTCTTTGGGTATGGTTTCAGCCAGCGGTTACAAACTTTCTTATACCTATAGCTCTGATGTCAATGGAGATGGCCAGTTCAATGACCTGATCTATGTTCCGGCAGCCGGCAACAATCTTACCTTCCAGGATCAAACCGTGGGTACAACTGTTTTCACTGCAGCAGCACAAGCATCAGCGTTCAGCAACTACATCGAAGCGAATCCTTACCTGAGAAACAGAAGGGGAACGTATGCAGAGCGCAATGGTGGTCAGGCTCCTTGGTTGACAAGGTTTGACTTCAGTATTGAGCAGGATTTCTTTGTGAAGACGGGGAAGAACAAGAAAGCCAATACCTTCCGTTTCAGGGCTGATTTCATCAACTTTGGCAACCTGATCAACAACAAATGGGGCGTAGGCAATGTTTCTACAACTCCTCAGCCCCTGAACTACCGTGGCCGTACAGCAACGGGTGAGCCCATCTACAGGTTGGCTACCCAGGTGGTGAATGGTGCAACCGTTTTGTTGCAGGATGCTTTCGTAGATTCAAAGACCTTGAACGATGTATACCAGATCCAATTGGGTGTGAGGTATATCTTCAACAACTAGTACTTTTGGTCCAGCAAGACCAATTGATCGAATAAAAAAGACCGGAGAATAAAACTCTCCGGTCTTTTTTTGTTCTTTGCTCGAAGGATTTTGCCATTTCCCCGCCAAGGATTATATTTGCACTCCAATTAATTTGGCTACGAGGAGATGTAGCTCAGTTGGTAGAGCATCGGACTGAAAATCCGTGTGTCGGCGGTTCAAGTCCGTCCATCTCCACAAAAAACCCCAGCTTTTGCCGGGGTTTTTTGATTTAGGACAATCCGATCTATTGACCCCTCTTGAACATCCGATAGGAAAATCCCACAGGAATCAATACCATGACGGCTGTGATGGACATGAAAACGATAAAGGCAGCCTGTCCATTGAGCAGCAATGCGCTGACCATTTGCAGCAAACCACCAACAGGCCATATTTTTCCTGCCAGTCGGTGGGTTGCGTTCCAGTTTTCCTCATTCTCCAGTGTCCAGGGAAGTTTGAATCCTGCATAATAATTCTGTTTGAGTTTTGGCATGTAGATGCCCATTCCGGCAAAAGCAAAACCCAGCAAAGGAAAAATCAATTTGTTGATGGGAATCCCGCTGTGTGCAGTTCCATAAAGAATGGCCATGGAGAGGCAGGATAAAAATGCCGATGTGAAAAGCCCAAATTGCGCATAGACTTTATCGTCAGCATTTTCATACCTTTTAGGATCAAGTTTTTTGATATTGGCCATCAACAGATAAACGAAGATGCTTACAAATCCCATGATGGATGGTAGCAGATAAATGCTTTCCTTTGAACCCCAACCGTCTGCCTTTCCTTCTAGGTTAAAATGAATGGGGATCTTGTAGGGCAATGAAGGATAGAGATAATATGCGTAGGCAAATGGGATGATGGCCAAGCCAATGACAACGAAGATGCGTTTGTTCATGGTGCAGAGAATTAACAATTGGTTTAAATGACTGGTGTAAATTTACAAGTATACAGAAACTTCGGCCTTAGTTTTTAAAATTGAATCATATGAAATCAACTATTCTTCATTTCCTTTTCTCTATGGTATTGATGGTTATTGGACATCAATGCCAGGGTCAAACATCCACCGAACTCAACCAGAAAAGGATCATGTTGCCGAATGGTTGGTCCATCACTCCCGTGGGCAAGCAGGTTGCCCTGGGCGATTTGCCATTGAACCTCGTTGTCAGCAACAATAAAAAACTGATGGCTGTTACCAACAACGGCGTTGGCACCCATTCTATAGAATTGATTGAGACAAAGACTGGCAATAAGATTGACAGCATTGTGATCGGTAAAGCCTGGTATGGCCTGGCATTTGGCGATGACGACCAATCACTCTATGTCTCCGCCGGTCATGACAACCAGGTCAAGAGGTATTCCATCATTGGCAACAAACTTTCATTACAGGACCAATATGTCCTTGGCAAGCCCTGGCCAGAACTCATCGGAACGGCTGGCCTGGATGTTGATGAGAAGGGAAGCAAGAAGCTGTTTGTTGTTTCAAAGGAAGGAAAATCGCTATTTGTATTTGACCTGGCTTCTAAAAAATTGCTCAATAAAGTTTTGTTGGGAGCAGAAGCCTATTCCTGCAAACTTTCACCAGACCGAAACACCTTGTACATCAGCCTCTGGGGAGATAAAAAAGTATTGGTCTATGATGTGAGATCTGAAAAAATCACCAGTGCCATTCCTGTAGGGGATCATCCAAATGAGTTGTTATTGACCAAAAATGGTGGATTGCTCTATGTAGCCAATTCACAAGACAATTCGATTTCTGTGATTGATACAAAAACAAATACAGTTGTAGAAACCCTCAATGCAGCCCTTTATCCATCATCCCCCAGTGGCTCAACAAGCAACGGCATTGCATTGAGTGAAGATGAAAAGACACTTTATGTGGCCAACGCAGACAACAATTGTCTGGCGGTCTTTGAGGTTACTGAAAGGTCCAAAAGCAAATCAAAAGGATTTATTCCTGTTGGTTGGTATCCCACCAACATAAAAGTGATTGGCGAAAACATTTATGTGACCAATGGCAAGGGGCTCAGTTCTTTTGCGAATCCAAACGGACCCAATCCGGTCAATAAAAAACAGGTTGTTTTGAGCCATATGGGTGATAGCACAAAACCTGCATCGGTTCAATACATTGGTTCTTTGTTCCTCGGAACCCTGAGCATCATCAAAAAGCCTTCAGAAGAACAGATGGCCGTTTATTCCAAAGCGGTTTACCAGAATACTCCCTATTCAAAATCAAAGGAGCTGAATGCGGAAGGCCAGGCTGGCAATCCAGTTCCCATGAAAGTTGGATCTGTATCGCCCATCAAACATGTTTTTTATATCATCAAAGAAAACAGGACATATGACCAGGTCTTGAGTGATGTAAAGGGTGGCAACGGGGATACATCCCTCCTGCTTTTTGGAGAGCATGTTACACCCAACCAGCACAAGATTGTCAAAGACTTTGTGTTGCTGGACAATTTTTATGTAGATGCTGAAGTGAGTGCCGATGGGCACAACTGGAGCATGGGTGCGTATGCCAATGATTATGTTGAAAAAAACTGGCCTGCTTCTTACGGAGGAAAAGGTGGTACACATGGCACTTCAGGGCTACTCAAAATTGGCAACAACAAGGACGGTTTCATTTGGGATCTTTGTGCCAAGAACAATGTCAGTTACAGATCTTATGGGGAATTTGTTGCAGACGATTTTGGTACAAAACCCAGGCTGGAATCCTTGAAAGGCCATGCAGCTTCCTTTGCACCATATGGCCTTAAGACGATGGATACGATCCGTTTTCACCAGTGGAAAATGGATTTTGATTCATTGGTTGCGGCCAACAATGTGCCCCGGTTTTCCACCATCCGTTTGGGCAATGACCATACAGAGGGGATGCGTGCAGGCCGGCCAACTCCTTATGCACATGTGGCCGACAATGACCTTGCTGTTGGCATGTTGATTGATCATTTGAGCAAGAGCCCGGTTTGGAAAGAATCGGTTGTGTTTATTTTGGAAGACGATGCGCAGAATGGACCTGATCATGTGGATGCACACAGGAGCACCGCTTATGTTGTTGGTCCATACGTAAAGCGAAAATATGTTGACCATACCATGTACACCACTTCTGGTATGTTGCGTACGATAGAATTGATTTTGGGATTGCCTCCCATGACGCAATTTGATGCTGCAGCAACACCCATGTGGAGGTGTTTTACCAACAAGCCGGACTTTACTCCTTTCAACCACCTCAAATCAAACATCAATCTCGGTGAAACAAATGGTGCAAAAACCATCGCATCAAAGCTTTCAGAGAAATTTGATTGGAGCAAAGAAGACCGCGTACCTGATTTGATCTTGAATGAAATTCTTTGGCAGGGGCTGAAAGGAAAGCCTGCACCTTTTCCTGTGAGGGCTGCGTTCATCAAGCCTACAGAGGATTAGCGGCACTTCACAAGAGACGTTCAGGGCAATGGCTTTAATTATCTGGGTACAGACTATTACGAGACCCAGGTGGTCAGGGTTGGCTCAGTTATAAAATTCTAGTGTTTTTAATGATTTTAGTTGATGGTCATTTAAATTCATGACGTCCATCATTCCCTGCCGGCGGCATTTGGGATATTTTTCCCAAAATTAAAATACATGATAAAGATCCTGGGTGCTGAAGCATTGCGGAATGCCTGCAATGATGATTTGCTGGTATTGCAAAAGAAGGCTGAAGCCAGCCATGAGCAAGAGTTGATTGGGCAAAAAAGAGCGGAAGAAGCCCTGAAACTTGGTTTGGGCATCAAGGCGGATGGGTTCAATGTTTTTGTATCAGGAGATGATGGAACAGGAAAGCTGACAGCGGTCAAGATGTTCCTGGAGAAAAAAGTGAAGACAGAACCGGTGCCTGGAGACTGGTGTTATGTAAATGATTTTCAGGATGCCTACCAGCCGAAGCGTTTGTTTTTGCCCGCCGGCCATGCCAATGCGCTGAAGAAAAACATGAAGTCCCTGATCCACGAAACGGTTCAGTCCCTGATGAAAGTCTTTGAGAGCGAGGAATATGCCAAGAGACGACAGGAGATCTCTGACAAGCACCAACAGCAACAGATTGCGCTCTCAGCCATGGTAGACCAGAAAGCGGCCAAAGAGTCTTTGATCATCAAGCAAACACCCTGGGAGATTTATACAGTGGCGGTCCAGAACGGAGAACCCATTAGTGATGAGGCCTTTGAGGCCTTACCGGAGGGGGAAAAGAAAAAAATTGCAGAGAAACAGACTGGATTTGCTGATGAGGTGGCCGGCATGTTGAAAGAACAACGCAAGTTAGAAAAAGAGGCTGTGGCATCATTTGAAAAGCTCGAAACTGAGGTGGCCAGTTTTGCGATCAATACACTCATTGATGAAATCAAAACCAGGTATGCAACATTCCCTGAGGTCATTGCCTACCTTCAATCCGTCAGGGATGATATCCTCAGCAATTTGGGTGCATTCCTGATCTCGCACAAAGAAAGTTTTGCTGGAGGAAACAACAAGGCAAACAATTACCTGAGCCGTTATGAGGTCAATGCCCTCATCGACAACAGTGGTCAAACCGGTGCTCCCATCATCATTGAAACCAATCCGACCTACAACAACCTCATCGGCCGTGTTGAAAAAGAATCGGTCATGGGATCTTTGGTCACGGATTTTACCATGATCAGGAAGGGGTCACTGCACCAGGCCAATGGTGGTTATCTGATCATTCGCGCTGCGGAATTGTTCAAGAATTATTTTTCATGGGAAGCTTTGAAACGCGCGATCCGCAACAAAGAAATCCTGATTGAAGAGGCCATGGATCAGCTGGGATACCTCACCACAAAATCGCTCAAACCCCAGCCCATTCCGCTGCAGGTAAAAGTGATTCTGGTGGGAAGCCCTTACTATTACCATGTACTGTATGCGGTAGACAATGATTTTAAAAACCTTTTCAAGGTCAAGGTTGATTTCAATGCAGAAATGGAACGCAATCCTGACAATACAGCCAGCTATCTTCTTTTTTTAAATTCCCTTGGCATCAAGGAGCCCATCGGCAAACCCGATGCAGAGGCATTGAAAAAAATCATTGAATATGGTTCAAGGCTGGCAGAAGACCAGCAAAAACTCAGCACAAGGTTTGGCCGGATCGCTGACCTGTTGAGAGAAGCCAACCACTATGCATTGGATGACCAGGCTGCGGTGATCAGCGGACGTCATATCCAAATGGCAGTAGAGAAAAAAGCCTACCGCAGCAACCTGATCCAGGAAAAAATCAATGAAATGATCCAGGAAAAGCAGATCCTGATCGACATCAAGGGAACCAAAACCGGACAGGTCAATGCGCTTTCTGTTATTGACATGGGAGACCTGATGTTTGGCAAGCCCAACAGGATCACCTGCAGCATCAATCTTGGGAAGGCAGGTATTGTTGCCATTGAGCGGGAGGCTGAATTGAGTGGGCCCATCCACACCAAAGGGGTATTGATTTTAACCGGCTACCTGGCGGAAAAATTCTTTCAGGACAAGCCTGTCAGCCTTTCTGCAAGGCTTGTGTTTGAGCAGAGTTATGGAGAAGTGGAGGGAGACAGTGCATCAAGCACGGAGCTGTATGCATTGTTGTCTGGCCTGGCCAAACTGCCCATCAAACAAGGGATTGCGGTGACTGGTTCGGTCAACCAAAAAGGGGAAGTCCAGGCCATCGGCGGCATCAATGAAAAAATCGAGGGATATTTTGAATTGTGCAAATTGATTGGATTGAATGGTGAGCAGGGCGTGATGATCCCTTCATCCAACGCCAGGCACCTGATGTTGAAAGAAGAGATTCTGGAAGCGGTTCGCCAACACCAGTTCAACATCTGGACAGTGGATACCATTGATGATGGCATTGAGATCCTCACCGGCATCAGGGCCGGAACCATTGAAGAGGAGGGCACTGTCAACGGAATGGTCAACAAGGTATTGAAAGGATTTTCTGACAAGATGAAATCATTTGGAGATGGCGGCGAAGATGAACTGGCAAAGCAAAATGGGCAAGTGCATTGGGTTTCAGATATCGCCTCCCAATAATATACATTTCACTTCTCTTTCTGACGACCTGCAGGGCGATGCATTTTTTGTACATTTGGTCATCAACAGTACAAATGGTTTTCCCCGTCAAAGCTCCTTATACCGTTTCTGCAGACATTGTCAAATACAATGGAGATGCGTTCAACAGGCATCCTGACCCATCTTACCTTTTGCAGAAAAAGAGGGAATTGGATGCCATTGGCCATGACCTCGCGGCTACAGCCGGTGATGCTATTCCACTGGTACAAAAGATGGGAAACTACTGTGGCCTGAACAATACCACAGACATCAGATCCATTGCAATGGCATGCGAGGAAGATCTTGCCATCTTGCACAAAGGCAATCTGGTTTGCATTTGTTTTTGCTTTCCGAGTGGATTTGTGCCTGCCCTGAAATTGGGCGAATCATTTTTTGGACTGCACCTGCCTGTGGCAGATGGCGACAACCTCAGGGCATCCAGCGAAAAAGTAGCAGCCATCATTTCAAGAGATGGAGCCTTGTTCAGGAGGCATGTATGGACGGTTACATCTTTACCAGGGTTGAGCCAGCATCCTTCTTACCAAAGGCCTGCTGCAACCACAATTGATGACCTTTATTTTAGGACTGAAACACAGACCACAGTGGGTATTGCAGGTGATTGTTGTTTATTTTTTGTGAAGGTTGACATGCATCCTCTTGCAATGGTTTGGGAAGACCCATTGAAGCGAGAGCTTTTGTTGGAAAGCATCAATTCCATGACGTCATCAACACTTGATTATAAAAATCTACATCAGGTCAAGGAAATACTCAACAGGTATCGCTGAGTCTTATTCCTTTGTTCTTCCAAACATTTTTTCACTGACTTGTGAGATGAGCTCATCACTATAGGGCTCGTCATCGAGCAGTTCCTCAACAAAGGCTTGCCACTCTCCGGTTTCAGGATCAAAATATTCTGCAGCTTCTTTTCCGGCAAAAAGTTTATAGTTCATTTTCGGATTTCCTGCAAAAACATATCCAGGATAATACCAATCATACCCTAGTGATTTAATGTGATCAAGGGTGAGCAACATAAGGAATTTTCCAAGGCTGTACGATGCATATGCGGGATCATAGCAATGGATCTGAGAAGAGGCTGATTTTTCACCCAAATCAAAAATGCCCAGGGCAATCAGTTTTTCTCCATCATAGACAGCAATGGATTGACTGTTGTAAATGGTCCCATGTTCAGCACGATCAAGCAGTGCATCTTTCAGTGTGGGATAGCCATCAAATTCAATCGATTCCCGGTAAGCACTGTACAAGCGCTCTTCTTCAGTACTGATTGTTTGATGCGGTCCCATTACCACCCTAAATCCATTGTTTCTTTTTTTCAATTTTTGGTGGGAGGAATGAGGAAGGATGCGGTTGATGGAAAAACGCATCCACCAAACCCTGCGCAGGCCCGTCAGTTCGCTTTGATCATTGAAATCAAACAGGTGTGAGCAGGTGAAAACATGTTGGCGCATGCGGTACCAACCCAACGCTAAATAGCGATCGAAATCTGCAGAGGGCATCTGCTCCGGATATTCAGTGCGGTGGTAAATGGTCATGTATGCGCCTTAAGACAAAAGATGATGAGGGTGTTTCCAGGGTGAACGATAATCCCTTTTCAGCAATGCTGTAGCCTCGCGATCATTCTTGACTATCCGCTTTACAGGATCATAAACCAATGGCCTCTGGAGTTTCATGGAAACATTGGCAAGGATGCAGGAAGCTGTTGAAATATGGCCTTCTTCAATGTCTGCCACTGGCCTGGTATGGTTGTCAATCGACGAAAGAAAATTTCTCATGTGCTCACGGGTGGCAGGTGCTGCAAAAAGCTCAATATCTTTTTCTGTAAGGTCTTCAGGATATTTTTCTTTTTCAAGGACAACATCCCTGTGAATTTTTTCGCCTTTCCCTGATGGAATGAAATCAAATTTCATGGTGCTTCCACAAAGGGTTCCGTTTTCACCATAAATTTTGAAAGACCATGGATACTCAGGATCGGCTGCTGTTCCCCAACTGCGGTGTTGCCAAACGCAGTTCAGGTTTTCGTATTCAAAAATGGCGGTTTGTGAATCCGCAATATTGCTTTTACCAGGGTTGCTGCCATAGATGCCACCGGTTGAACTGATCCTGTTAGGCCAGCCCAGGTCCAGCATCCAGCGAACGGTATCAAACATATGGATACACATGTCTCCCATGATGCCATTGCCATATTCCATGAACGCACGCCACCACCGGCGATGGGGCAATCCATCATAAGGCCTCAATGGCGCTGGTCCTGTCCACATTTCATAATCCAAAAAATCCGGTACCGGCTGAACGCTCGGGTTGTTGCTGCTGCGCATGTGGTAATAACAACACATTTCTACATGATGCACTTTCCCCAGGAGGCCCGCATCCACAATATTTTTCTTGGCTTCCATCAAATGGGGTGTACTCCTTCTTTGTGTTCCGACCTGTACGGTTCTGTTGTATTTTCTTGCTGCTGCAAGGATGGCTTCTCCTTCCAATACATCAACACTGATGGGTTTTTGGAGATAGACATGTGCGCCGGATTGGATCGATTCAATCGCTTGTAGCGCATGCCAATGGTCAGGAGAACCAATCAGCACGATCTCTGGCTTTTGTTCTGCCAGCATCTTGCGGTAGTCTGCATACAAGGGAATACTGGTATTGGACTTTGATCTTGCGGCAATCAGGGAAGCTGCTCCCTGCAATTGATTTTTGTCTACATCGCAAAGCCCCACCACTGCTGTGGGGGCCACCTGCATCAGCCTGAACAAATCGCTTTTCCCATACCATCCTGTACCAATCAGGGCGACCCTTCTTGTCGGGTCAAGTGAAAAAGTTTCCAACCCTGATGCTTTGATGGAAGAAAGGGCAAAAAGTGCAGCGCTGTTTTTAAGAAAGTTTCTTCTGCTGTTGTTGATGAACATGATGTTTCCAGGCTTGATCAAAATGATATGAAAAGATAAGACAAAGGGCTGATCTTACGCCATTCTAGTTGCTGATAATTTCAAGGAAAAGGGTTTCTCCTGCTTTCACTTCAACCTCAAATCCTTTTGCAAGCGATCTGCCTTTGATGTTGTTTAATGTTCCGGTTTGATTGCTTTTACATTTGTACGTTTGATGGTCTTTAACCACGAACCATTCCTGGTATTGATTGATCCTGGGATAATCAGCAGGGTAGTGCATCATGGTGGAATGCCTGGACACATCAAATTTCAATTTCCCTTTCCACCCTACGGGTGATGAAACAGCAATTTTCACACCTGTGGCAGTTTGTGTAGCGCCAATCGATAGTTGGCTGTCCCATTCCGAAGGAACAATCCCCTGTGTTTTCCAAAGGCAGTACATGATGGAAGTGCGGGCAAAATTTCCATCACCATGCCATCCTTCCACCATGCCATCCGGTTTTTGCATCGCCCACATCACCTTGATCTCACTGTCAAGCCATTCTCTCGCAGAGGCGATGGGTTCACGGTTGTAGAGGTTCAATGTGCCTTCGATGGCGTCTGCATAGCCATCCGCACTGCCGCTTTCCCAATTGTGGTTTCTGTATTTTTGATTGAGTGATGACAAGGCTTTGATGACTGCATCCCGATAAGCAGGGGTTGAATCAATCCTTGCAATGAACCAGTAAGCATTGAGGGTGTAGCCAAAATTGTCGGCCAGTCTTGGTGAAAGGATCTTGCCATTTTGGGGATTGACTTCATCATAAAACAATCCATCTTCATTCCTTCCCACTTCAAGAATGCGGTCCATCATTTCATGGACCAACGGTTTCCACTGGTTTCTTTTTTCAGGCATAGCGTAATAGGCGGCAATATACGCTTCACAGAGTCCGGAAATGATTTCACAGCCATGATCGCGGATGCGCAAATGGTCCAAAGCCCTTGTGGGCAACTGCTTTTCGTTGAGATAATTGTCCGCAATCTCTGTGGCCCAATCAAGGTATTTTCTTTTTCCAGTAAACCAGTACATGCGAGAAAGCACCTGCAATAAATCTCCGTTCACTTCTACTGTCGCGCTGCTGCCATACCAGTTTCCGTTGATGTTTTTGGCAACCCTGGTAAGCAGGGGAAGGTCGTCCAGGATTTCCAGCATGCGCTTGCTCCAGGGACTTTTGCCCAACCACTCCGTGAGAGGAATCAGCCCATCCTTCATGTATTCAGCTGCACCGAAAATCATCTGGTTGGTATCAATGGTTGGATTCCTGAAACCTTTTTTTGAAAATGAATAGGTGTCGGGAAGCTTTCCGATTCTTGGTGTAAGCCGCCGTTCAGTTTTCAACATGTCCAGTGCTTTGCCTTTGAAGAAGTCTGGCATGAGGATAGATGAGGTCAGCACCATGAAGGGATAGTTGTCTGCTGCTGCATCCCAGGCATTCCAAAAATCTTTTGAATCGGTGATGTTTCTT
>CAITQQ010000201.1 GCA_903894575.1 uncultured bacterium | reverse complement strand
GGCCATTGAAGTGGACAAAGGCCAGGAACCCCTCAGAATAGATAAATTCCTTTTGAATAGGGTGGTCAATACTTCCAGGAACAAGATCCAGCGGGCCATTGACAATGGCATGGTGCTTGTCAACAACCTACCCATCAAGGCAAATTACAAGGTCAAGCCGACAGACCAGATCATTTTTTACTCAGACACGGATCCCGTTACCTATGAGATCATCCCTGAAAAACTGCCTTTGAACATTGTGTACGAAGATGACCATATTTTGCTGATCAATAAACCCGCCGGGATGGTGGTGCATCCCGGTTCTGGCAACTTCAGCGGAACCCTGATCAATGGTGTGGCCTGGCATTTGCGAGAACAACAACCAGACCTTGATGAAACCAAACTACCCAGGTTTGGCATGGTGCACAGGATAGATAAAAACACAACCGGTCTGATTGTACTGGCCAAGTCAGAGCTGGCTGCTGTGAAGCTGGCAAAGCAATTCTTTGACCATACGGTAAAGAGAAGGTACATGGCCCTGGTTTGGGGAAATTTTGATGAGGTGGAAGGAACCATTGAGGGCAATATTGGCAGACACCCTAGGTTCAGAAAATTGATGGATGTATTTCCGGATGGAGACCAGGGGAAACATGCCATCACCCATTATACTGTATTGGAAGACCTCAAATATGTAAGCCTTGTGGAATGCAGATTGGAAACGGGAAGAACCCACCAGATCAGGGTACACATGCAACACCGTGGCCATCCCCTTTTCAATGATGATGTGTATGGGGGAGACAGGGTTGTCAAAGGAACTGTTTTCACAAAATACAAGCAGTTTGTTGACAATTGTTTTGACCTCTGTAAACGACAGGCCCTTCATGCAAAAACACTTGGATTCATTCACCCTGCTACGGGTGAGGAAATGCTATTTGAAAGTGAGCTGGCAGATGACATGAAAGCCGTCATCCAGAAGTGGAGGGGCTATTCAAACAATGCTCAGTTGATGTCAAGATCGTAGATGGTTGCAGTGAACAATCCACGCTCTTTCCCTTTGATCAATACTCCCCAATTGCCATCGTATCGAATGACCTTGGGATAAAGGTATTTGCCCATCTTGCCGATTTCCACTTGCATGGAAACATTGAATTTGTATACACCAGCATTGTAACTCATGCTATAATTGCGGGCTATTACCTCGAAGGTATCATAGTTGAACCAGGTGGTCATTTCATCAATGACCACATCATCTTTCTTGTAGAAGGCCAACCCATCCTTGATCTTCAACACAAAAAGATAGGCCGGCTTGCCTTTGTAGTCCTGGATATCAATGCTGAAATCATAGAGGTCTGAATGGTTCTTGTCAAAGACCTTGACCTTGTCACCCATCAAGGGAATGCCTGGAATATCCTTTCCCGGATTGAAAAACAACATCTTCAGCTGCTCTTTGTGCTTGTCCAATCCTTTCTTCCCCTTTAGGGTCAGGTTGATGTCCCGAATGACATTGGTTTGACCACAGACCGTATCTTTCGAGAAAAAAAGTGAGGAATACAGCTCAGCCGTGTAGTATTTGTAATCGCCGCGGGCGGAGTAAAAATCACCCGTTGTCTTTTCTTCCATAACCTTGGTAACACGACAGGATCTTGAAGCCCATTGCCTTGTTTTACTAAGCAGACTGGCTTCTACCTTGCCTTTTCGATCAAACATCCTTACATCGTTGATCGATGAATAATTGAGGACCCTGAGGTTTTTAAAGGCTTTGTAAAAAGTAGTATCGTTTTCAACACGCTTGATAAAACCAGGCACATTGGTTCCACTCCTGATCACGACTGGCGAAAGGGTTACCTGCCGACCTTGATCATTGATGATAGTATCTTTCAGCTGGGCAAAAAGACACAACGGCAGGCAGGCCACCAAAAACGATGTCAAGATCATGCAGTGCTTCATCAACGTAAAAATACAACCTGAAAAGGGAACATTATTTTTTGTTTCCTGTCTGCTGAATTTCCCGGTTCATTTCCATGATATCAACCGGCTGTGAAAAATCGCCCAGCAACCATTTGCTGAAATAATCCCCCATCTGCCAGAAAAAATATTCTGTCATATCGCCATAGCCATGTCTTTGCCCGGGCAGCAAGACCAGATCAAACCGCTTGTTGGCCTTGATCAACGCATTGGCCATGCGAATGGTATTGGCGGGATGGACATTGTTGTCAATATCACCGTGTGATAGCATCAGATGCCCTTTTAGATTTTTGGCCAGTTCTGAATTTTTTTCAATCGCATACAGAAAACTGGTGTCACCTTTTTCAGAGACCTGTTCCCTCACACCATGGTGTTTCTCACTCCACCACCTGTTGTAAATATTGTTTTCGTGGTTGCCTGCTGAAGAAACTGCAACCTTAAAGAAATCAGGATAGACCAACATTGCAGCGGTAGACATGAACCCTCCACCGGAATGTCCGTGGATGCCGACGCGGTTGATGTCCATATAATTAAACCTTTGTCCGAGTTGTTCGATGACTGTTTTTTTGTCAGCCAATCCATAGTCGCGCAGGTTGCCATAACCATAATTGTGGTACCATTTGGACCTTGAAGGGTGACCTCCTCTGTTGCCCAATGTCACTACGATAAAACCAAACTGGGCAAGTCTGTCTACACGATCCATCCCTCTTCCAAAGGCTTTGTTTACTGCCTCTGTTTGGGGTCCTGGATAAACGTAAGCGATAACAGGGTATTTCTTTGTCGAATCAAAATCGAAGGGTTTGTATACCACACCATAAAGGTCAGTGATACCATCATCGGCCTTGGCAATAAAAGGTTCAGGAAATTTGTAGCCAGCATGCACAAGCGCTGAAAGATCCGCTTTTTCAAGATCCATGATTTTCTTTCCTGTGACATCAAACAAAGCCGCAATGGGTGCAGTATTGACCCTGGAATAATTATCAACAAAGAAACGCTTGGTATCATCCAGGTTTGCACTGTGGTCTTGGTCTCCCGGGTTGAGCAATTTCAAGCCACTGCCATCCAGTGCTGTTCTATACAGATGCAGATAGTATGGGTCTTCTCCGGCCTCTTTGCCATTGGCAGTAAAATAAAGAGTTCTTGTCTTCTCATCAATATCTTCAATCTCCTCAACATGCCATGGACCAGACGTGATTTGTGATTTCATTTTTCCTGAAGAATCATAGAGGTAAAGATGCCCCCACCCGTCACGTTCGCTCCAATGAATGAATTCTTTTCCATTGTTGAAGAACAGTGGCTTGCGCAGTTCAAGATAGGTATTCATCCTCTCCTCCACCAACACCCTGACTTGTTTTGAAGCAAGTTCAAGTGCACAAACATCAATCCTCTTGAGGTCTCGGCTTGTTCTGCTGAAATAGAACCTGTTGTCATCCCCCATCCAAATCATTGGACGGTGTTCATTGTCGCGTGCCCTTTTTTCAACGTTTGCAGACCATATTCCAATCTCCTGATCTTTGAACTGAGATGCATTGATCCTTTCCATTTTTTTTGTGGCCATTTCAAAAACCATCATTTCCCTGACAGGTGCTTCTTTTTCTCCTGGCATATGGTATTTATAGGTTTCCAGGGTAGGGCGTGGCTCAGCGATGCTGTTTATCACCCAGAGGTCTTTTACATTCCTGCTGTCGGTTCTTGTGACCACAAAATGTTTTGAATTCGGAGACCACATCACTCCTGCAAATTTTCTTTTTTTGCGGTTGGCTGCCTTTTCAAGATTGGTTTCACCAAATGATTCACCAAATCCATAATTTTCAATCCCATCGGTGGTCAGCTTTTCTTCCACGATGGTACTATCATCCTCTTTTGCCATTGCCTTTCTGAGGTTCGCAGAATCCATCCTGTACAAGTTGAAATCCCTTGCAAAAATTACCCATTGTTGATCGGGTGAAACGTTGGCCCAGGAAGGCTTTGGCGTTGGCCGCTTGTGGTCTTTCAATTCAACCAGTGAGTCAACAGTGATGTTGTATTGGAAATAGAAAATCTTCTTCTCCTTGGTGGATGCCCCTTTTTTTGTGGTATCTTTTTTCTCAACATCTTGTGTGCTCTTCACTTCAAACTGTATCCAGTTCTCATCCTTTATAAACTTGAGGTTATCGATAGAAAGATGTTTGCCGTCAAATGGATCCTTTACGATTCTTGTAATGGATGCAGCCAACTTATCGTTGTCAAACATAGGCTGTTTTGTCATCTTTACGGGATCAACCACGTACCATTTTTTACCTGCAGTGGTTTCATAGGTATACCAGAATTTTACCCCTCCCTTCATCCAGCGAGGATCTACGGCAGTAGAGAACAGCATTTTCTCCAATTTTTTGGGGGAGAACCTTGCTGCCAGTTCATAGTTGGCCTTGGATGCAGGCAGTTGTTGTCCAAAAGAAGCAATAGAGCATGCTAATACGAGCATCAAGAAAAAAATCCTTTTCATGCAGTTGGTTTTCGGTTATGCATAAAGATAATCCCATTTTGGCTAAATTCGGGTTCATACAAGCAACATGAAAAAGCTTTTTATCATCCTTTTTTTCCTGACCGCCATGATTCAACACAGCACTGCACAAAAGACCCTGAGCTTTCTTGCTTTGGGAGACTCCTACACCATAGGCGAAAGCGTTCCGATCTACCATTCATTCCCCTACCAAACCGTACAACTCTTGCGAAAAAAAGGAATGCAAGTACACGCTGCTGAAATAGTAGCAAAAACAGGATGGACCACCGATGAATTGATGGCTGGCATTGAAAAAACAGTATTTGAAAAAAACTATGACATTGTAACGCTACTGATTGGTGTCAATAACCAATACAGGGGTAAAGCTGCTGATGCCTACGCCATTGAATTTGAAGCATTGCTGAACAAAGCCATTGCATTTGCAGCAGGCAATAAAAAACATGTATATGTATTGAGCATACCAGATTGGGGAGCAACGCCATTTGCTGAAGGCCGGGACAGGAAAAAAATTGCAGCAGAAATTGATGTATTCAACAGCATCAACAGGAAGATCACTGAAGCCAAGGGCATCACATATATTTCAATCACAGAAGGAACAAGAGAAGTGCCTACAAATCCAAAACTGGTGGCAAAAGATGGGCTTCATCCATCGGGCGATGATTATGCCCGCTGGGCAGAAAAACTCAGCACTGCGATCATGGCCATAGCCTATTGAGCAGCTCCTTGACAATTTTGAAGGCAAAAAGACCAACGAATACTGCAATGCCTACGCGGATTTCAGGCTTGTATTTTTGAAAGAGTTGGTTCAAATGATTCATCATTGCTTCAGCTTTTAATGGTATGGTAAATGCCTTTGATCATTACAGGTAAGCAGCCATTTCACTGGCGTAGGCACGCGCACGGGCTTCGGCCATCTCGGCAAAATCAGTTCCAGAAGATGCGAAAATAATATCACGGCTGACATTGACCAAAAGCCCTACATCCTTGTTCATGGCTTTTTGCGAAATCTCGGCCAAACTCCCACCCTGGGCACCAACACCAGGCACCAGAAAGAAATGATCAGGCGATATTTTTCTGAGGTTGATGAACTCGTCTGATCTTGTTGCGCCTACAACAAACATCAGGTTCTCTGTTGAGCCCCAACCGGCAACTGTTCTTATCACTTTTTCGTATAAACGTTCACCACCATGCAATTCCTTCAACTCAAAGTCAGCAGCCCCAGGGTTGGATGTCAGCCCTAGGACAATTCCCCATTTATCCTCAAACTGCAAGAAAGGCTTAACACTGTCTTCACCCATATAAGGAGCTATGGTGATGGCATCAAAAGGAAGATTTTTCAAAAACGCGATGGCATATTGCGTGGCGGTATTTCCTATGTCCCCGCGTTTGGCATCAGCAATTTTGAAATGTGTATCCGGAATATAGTTCACCGTCTTTTCCAAGGACGCCCATCCTGCCAGGCCCTGCGACTCATAGAATGCGGTATTGATTTTATAGGAAACGCAGTATGGCAACGTTGCATCAATGATGGCCTTGTTAAAGGCAAAGACAGGATCCTCCTCCCCCAATATACATGCAGGCAACTTGCTGATGTCGGTGTCCAGCCCTACACAGAGATAAGATTTTTTTGCTCTTATTTGATTGATCAGTGCTTGTTTGTTCATGGTAAAAACTTGGAAATTAACGAGGTCATTGGCCTTTCTTTGCTATGCCTGAACAGGATTATTGTTCGCATATACCTCAAAGATAATAGCTTTCAATGCGCTATAAAAATGCCAGACTTCAGTGAATGTATTATAAAGGGGTACTGGAGCAAGTCGAATCACATTGGGCTCTCGCCAATCCACCATGAACCCTTTTTCAAAAAGCCTGTCATAGACCAGCCTTCCCTTTTCTTTGAACAAAAGGGATACCTGAGACCCTCTTGATTCTGGCGTCAGGCAGGTAAAATGTTCAGATCCGATCTCGGTGATCAGGGCAGAAAGCCAGGCGATCATTTTTTCCTGTTTGGCCAAAATATTTGTCCACCCAGCCTGGGTAAAAATATCCAGAGAGGATTGAAGGCATGCATATAGCAGAATTGATGGTGTACTCAATTGCCAACCAGTTGCATCGGGTTCTGGTACAAATCGATTGTGCATGGCAAACCTTTCTTCTTTGTTGTAGCCCCACCAACCCGTGAGTCGTTTGAGCGCTTGATCTGCATGATGTCTTTCATGTACAAATACAGCAGCCACGGCACCTGGGCCACCATTCAGGTATTTGTAAGAACACCAACATGCGAAATCAAGATCCCAGTCATGAAGGCTCAATTGTACATTGCCCATGGCATGGGCTAGGTCAAAACCAACCATTGCACCTGCTTCTCGAGCCGCTTTGCTGATTTGTTGCATATCCAACAATTGTCCTGTATAGTAATTGATCCCTCCCAAAAAAACCAATGCAAGTTCATTTGAGTGGCGTTCAATCATTTGAACAATATCCTCATTGTTCATCACAACATTTTCACTGCCTGCATTGATTTCAATTAAAATTTCCGATGGATCCAACCCAAGGTGTTCAAGGAATGAATGGATGGCATATTGATCGCTTGGGAATGCTTTGGATTCAACCAGTATTTTTGTTCGCTTACCAACAGGTCGGTAAAAACTAACCAGCATCAAATGAATATTGACCGTCAACTGGTTCATCACACTGATCTCTGTTGGCTTTGCTCCAGCAATGACCGACAAAGGCTCAAGCAAAGATTGGTGCAAATCCAACCACGGTGATGCTCCTGTAAAAAAAGATTCGACGCCCTCTTCAGCCCAGTGCCGAAGGATCGTATTGATTGCGCCTTGGGTTGTTTTGGGTTGAAGGCCTAGTGAATTGCCTAAAAAATACATTCGCTGTTTTCCCTGTTGTTCAGGCACGAGAAACTGACCCCTGAACCCTTTTAGAGGATCAGCTGCATCAAGCGACTGCGCAAAATCTTCAGTGAGTTCAAATCTGTTCATTGTCAAATGCTTCCGGTTCTGCCACCATCAACAGGGATACAGATTCCATTGAGGTAAGAGGCTGCAGGAGATGCCACAAATGCAGCAACAGCAGCTATTTCAGCGGGGATACCAAATCGCTTTGCAGGAACTGAAGACCTCATTTGATCCTGCATGGCAGCCTTTTCCATATTTGCCCTTGCTGCAAAGTTTTCAGCAACGGCTTCCAATCTTGCCGTAGAGATAAACCCTGGCAGCAGACTATTTACTGTAATGCCATGCACTGCCAGTTCGTTTGACATGGTTTTTGACCATGATGCAACGGCTGCCCTAATGGTATTGGAGACACCAAGATTATCAAGGGGAATCCTGACAGAAGTTGAGATTACATTGATGATTCTTCCCCAGCCCTTTTGTTTCATCGCAGGAATGACAGCCTGTGCCAGAACATGGTTGCAAACAAGGTGTTGACTGAAGGCTTCCTGAAATGCCAAAGGATTGGCAGTTTCAATAGGACCAGCGGATGGCCCACCAGTATTGTTGATCAGGATATCAATGGTATGATCCTTTGTAATCTCAGTTGCAAGTTCCTTGAGTGCCTCAACATCCTTGAAATCAATGGCATGGCATGCATGTGTTTGACCAAATGGCACAGGCAGTTCTTTCACTGTTTGTTGAAGGGTGGTCAAATTTCTGGAGAGCAAAATACAAGATGCACCGAGCAAGGCAAGTTCAATGGCGATGGCCTTTCCTATTCCCTGGGAACTGCCACAGACCAATGCCGTTTTATGTTGTAGGGAAAGCTCCATATTCCTTATTGTTCTTCTTCCATTTCACTGCGGATCTGGTCTGACAATTTCACCAAAATTTTGTCGATACGGTGTCCATCCATGTCCATGATTTCAATACCAAATCCTTTCCATTCAAAATGTTCACCGGTTTCCGGAATGCGTTCAAGTGTATGCAGAATGAATCCTGCCAATGTATCAAATTCCTGCTCACCCTCATTCATCCAATCTGCTTTTTCAAACCTAGTGAGGAAATCGTAAAAAGGGATCTGCGCATCCACCAGAAAACTTCCATCTTCCCTTTCAATGATTTCATAATCCTGCAGGTCATGCTGAGGAAGATCTCCTACAATGGCTTCCAACAAATCATTCAACGTCACCAAACCCAACAGGGTTCCATATTCATCAACCACAAAGCTGGTATGGATCTTGGATACCTTGAATTTTTCAAGCAGTTGATAGGGGCTGATATTTTCCGGAACAAACAGCGGATTTTTCATGGTATGCTTGAAAGAAACCTCATCTGGTGTAACATACATATCCTTGATAGAAACAATCCCTTTGATTTGGTCAATTGATTTATCGCATACGGGATAAACAGTATGCGGCTCTTTCATGATTTTTTCCCTGATGCTCTGCTCATTGTCATTGACATCAAACCAGATTACATCACTGCGGTGGGTCATCAAAGAAGTAATATTTCTGTCACCCAAATGGAAAACACGTTGGATGATTTCCTGTTCGGTTGCCTCGATCGCACCATGTTCAGTTCCTTCATTGATGATGGCCTTGATCTCCTCCTCCGTTACTTGTGAGTCATCTGTCTTAACCCTGAAAATTTTCATGATCAATGTGGTGGTATTCACCAACAACCAGACAAAAGGATAGGCAATGCTTGAGATCAGCCGCATGGGAGCTGCAACTGTTTTGGCAATTTTTTCTGGGTTGGACAATCCTAACCGTTTGGGGACAAGTTCTCCAAAAACAAGAGAGAAAAAAGTGATGATAACAACAACCGCCGCCGTTGCAATTCCTTTGCTGTAGGGAGCAAAAGCAGGCAGCCCATCCAGAAAACCAGCGACATCATCCACGATCTTGTCTCCTGAAAATATACCCGTAAGAATTCCGATGGTAGTAATGCCTATCTGAACAGTTGATAAAAAAGAATCGGGCTTTTGTGCTAGTGCCAGTGCGTATTTGGCTCTTGAGTCTCCTTTGTTAGCTTGCCCCTCAAGGCGGGCTTTTCTGGCAGAAACCAAGGCAATCTCTGCCATGGAAAAGAATCCATTGATCAGGATCAGTAAAAACAAGATGAGCAACTCATTCATATGCTATATTGCTGTAAAGATAGGGCCTGCCTAGTGATTTGTGCACCCACTAGACCAAAAACTATCCCCAAAAAAGCCCCAGCCAGAACATCTGAAGGATAATGAACGCCTACATAGACCTGCGCATAGGCAATGGCAAATGCCCAGGCAAACAAGAGAATGAACCATTTTGAAACCCCCTTAAAGGTGAAGGTCACATAGGTTGCGAATGCAAAATGATTGACCGCATGGGAGGAGGTAAAACTTCCATTTGCACCACAATACCGCGCAAGAAACCTGATTTGTCCTGCCATAAACGGATCCCTACAAGGCCTTGGCCTGTCAAAATAAGCCTTGATGAAATGGCTACTGAGCAGGTCGCAAAATGCAACCAGTGCTACTGCTCCAACCACCCACCCAATGGCTTTTTTACCAAAAACCCGAAAAGAATAGAGAATGATGAATACATACAGGGGAATATGAAAAATAGATTCCCGCAGGAAAAGAAACAGATCATCCAAAACGGGGTGAACCAATTTGCGATTCAGCAGTAACATCAGCTGATAATCAAGGTGTAACATTTGCTGAAAAAAAGACATCTGATCTGATTGCAACATCATCATATTACAAAATTACGCAGTATTTACAGGAAATGTTTTGTTAGGAAAGTTAACAAAATGTATTATGTCTGTAAAAACTACTCGGCAGTCATATTTAATTGATAAAACAGCCTTTATTTTGTAATTTTGCATCCTTAAAATTATCAATTTGGCATTGATCAAAAGCATTTCGGGAATCAGGGGAACGATTGGAGGAAAACCAGGTGAATCACTCAGCCCATTGGATGTAGTAAAATACACAGCAGCCTTTGGAGCATGGGCCATGGCAGAGGGCAACAAAAAAATCATTATCGGAAGGGATGGAAGAATAAGTGGTCCGATGATATCCGGACTTGTTGCACAAACACTTGTTGCGATGGGTGCAGAGGTCATTGACTTGGGACTTTCAACAACGCCTACAGTTGAATTTGAAGTGGCTGCCGAGCATGCCGCCGGTCAGGTCACCGAGGTAGCCTGCGCCGATGGCTTCGATCAGGCCGAGCAACACGCCGCCGACCATGGCGCCCGTCAGGTTGCCGATGCCACCGAGCACGGCGGCCGTGAAAGCCTTCAGCCCGGGAAGGAAACCCATCGAATGCTGCACCGTGCCGTAGTT
>CAITQQ010000200.1 GCA_903894575.1 uncultured bacterium | reverse complement strand
TGCTGATGAAGTTGTTTGCCGATACACTTATTGATGTGAAATTCTTTTCCATGATGACTGAGATCATCAAGATTGTCATTGTTCCGATCAGTGCGGCCTTGCTGCATGATTACCTGAACAATGCAAGCCCTGCAGGAGCCAAAAAAATTCATCTTCTTGCTGCTTTGGCAGCCGGTTGGATACTTATTGTTCTTTTTGATCTCATCCCTATTCCAGACATGTTTTCAGTAAGCAAAGCTTTGTCTTTGCAGTTTGCTGGTGCAATCCTTGTTGGGGTGGGTTATAACCGGTTGCAAAAATATTTCTCTTACCTTGATGCCCTCATGCCGAAATTTTCCATGGCAGGTATTATTTATTTCACCCTTGTCACAACTGCAGCCGGCAGTGAAAGCCTGATGAAGGTTGGCGGGCTGCTGTTCATCGCATCTGTCATCCACAATGCCGCAGGTTATTTTTTTGGCTATTGGATCAGCAGGGGAGTGGGCATGGATATTGCATCCAGCAGAACAATCGCTTTTGAGGTAGGTTTGCAAAATGGCGGCATGGCTTCCGGTATTGCTGGCAGCATGGGAAAGCTGGGAACAGTTGGTCTTCCTGCTGCAGTCTTCAGCCCCTGGATGAACATCAGTGGAAGCATCTTGGCCAATTATTGGAAACACAGACAGCCCAAGACACAAACAAATGAATCATGAAAAGAATCAGTCCTTTTTTATTCCTGTTCTTTTTTTCAGCAACCAATGCTTTCTCGCAGCGTTCAGATGCCATCAACATGGCTTCAACAGTATTTCATCTGTATCCTGATTCGATGGTAACAAAAGGCAGTGTTCGTCCTGCCAATTGGAATTATGAAATAGGTGTAACCATGATGGGCATTTGGGGATTGTGGGAAAAGACCAAGGACTCTGCCTACATAAAATATGTAAAAAAAATTGTTGATCATTTTGTGACCACAGATGGAGACATACGGACCTATGATTTGACAGATTACAATGCCGACCATATCCTTACCGGCAGACTAATACTTCGATTATATGATGCTTACAAGGATCCCAAATACAAGAAGGCAGCGGATTTGTTGCGAAAGCAAATTGATTGGCAGCCCCGCAACAGGGCTGGAGGATTCTGGCACAAGCTCAAGTATCCTGCACAAATGTGGTTGGATGGATTGTATATGATCGAGCCTTATTATGCAGAATACACCAAACGTTTTGGTCCTCTTGAAGCGTATGCTGACATCGTACATGAGTTTGTGTTGATGGAACAAAAGGCCAGGGATACAAAGACAGGCCTGCTCTATCATGGTTGGGATGAAAGCAGGCAACAATTTTGGGCAAACAAGGAAACAGGATTATCGCAGTCTTTCTGGAGCCGGGCGATGGGCTGGTACCATATTGCCTTGGTGGAAGTATTGGATGCAATGCATCCCAATCATCCTGAAAGGAAAAAAATGTTGGACATCCTGAACAGGCTTACCATTTCCATCACAGATTTTCAAGACAGGAACTCGGGGGTTTGGTGGCAGGTTACCGACAAAGCCGGTGCACCGAAAAACTATCTGGAGTCTTCTTCCAGTGCCATGTTTGTATATGCGTTGGCAAGGTCTGTCAATAAAGGGTATATCAGTGCTGCATTCAAACCAGCTGTCCAAAAAGGGTATGCAGGTCTGCTGAGAGAATTTGTAGTGAAAGATGGAGAAGGCTTTACACATTTTACCAAGGCTGTTGCAGTGGGCGGTTTAGGCGGATCTCCCAACCGCAATGGCAGCTATGATTATTACATGAGTGAACCGATCAGAAGCGATGACCTCAAAGCCATTGGTCCTTTCATGCTTGCAGCCCTTGAGATGGAAATGCTCAATGCAAAAAAATAAATTACAATTTAAACGGACCATATTCTCAATACAAATGAAGACCTCACTTTTTTTTAAACTGATTTACTTTGATGAGTTTTCTGTTACGCCCAAGTACCAGCAGCTTGCCAACTGCATTACCAAAGCCATTGAGGATGGTAAGCTGAGCGTAGGGGATGTACTTCCTTCCATCAATGAGTTGAGTTTTCATTTTGAAATCTGCAGGGACACCGCAGAAAAAGGGTACAAGCACCTGAAGACCCAAGGCATCATCGGTTCTGTTCCTGGCAAAGGGTATTTTATCAGCAGTGTGGATGTAGACAGAACGGCAAGGGTCTTTCTGATGTTTAACAAGTTAAGCCCGCACAAAAAAATCATTTACGATGCATTTGTAAAAACCCTAGGAAGCAGGGTCACCGTGGACTTTTATATTTACAACAACGATTTGGCACTGTTCAGGAAACTGCTCCACAACTCTGCGGCGGAGTACAATTATTATGTGATCATTCCGCATTTTGTGGAGGGAGAAGATAAGGCTCCGCAAATTATCAATCAAATTGACAAGAGCAAGTTGATCATGCTGGGCAAAGTGATTCCTGGGGTGAAAGGAGAATTCAGTGCCGTGTATGAAAACTTTGAAAAAGACATTCATGGCGCACTGGTGCAGGCCCTGAACAAATTGAAAAAATACAAGACCATCAAGCTCATTTTTCCGGAGAACAGTTATTACCCGGATGAGATTGTCAAAGGGTTCATTTCATTTTGTAAAGAATTCGCTTTCAATTATTCCATTGTGCATGATATCAGGCGCGAAAAGCTTGAGAAGGGAGAAGTCTACATCAATCTGATGGATGACGACCTGGTAACGCTGATTGAAAAAATCATTGTTTCAAAACTGAAAATTGGAAAGGAGATAGGGGTGATTTCCTACAATGAAACGCCGCTCAAAAAAATCATCCTCAATGGTATCACAACGATATCAACTGATTTTGAAGCCATGGGGATTGCTGCTGCCAATATTGTCAAAACTGGTATAAAGACAACCTGCGAAGTTCCTTTTCGTTTGACGCCTAGGGCATCACTCTGATCAGGTTGATTTTCTGATCAATAATTCAGTAGACTGACTCCTTGTTTCGAATTTGGTCTGTGGCCTCTTGCTTTCGATCAATGATAACAACAAAGATGCGGATGCCTGCCCCATCTCGAATGCTGGTTGTTTGATAACAGAAAGTGGTGGATTGAGGAGTTCCGTCAGGTCAGTATTGGAAAATCCAATCAAGGCAAGGTCTTGGGGTATGCGGATGTTTTTATGCTTCATGAAACGAAGGCATCCGGTGGTGATTTTGTCTGAGCCCGCGAAAATGGCATCTGGTTTTACCCGCTGCTTGAGCAGCATTTTCATGGCTGTTTCCACTTCGCTGTACAACATCCCACCATGGTCACAATAAGCAATCATGTTTTCCCGAAATGGAATATTGGCTTCTTTCAATGCAGCTTTGTATCCTTCAAGTCTTTCCTGAGAAATCGATAGTCCGCTGTTGTTGGATAGAATGCCTATTTTCTTGTAACCTCTTTCAATCAAGTGTTTTGTGGCCTTGTATGCCCCTTTGTAGTTGTCTGCAATCACCTTATGGGTCTCAATTTCATCTATGACCCTGTCTACAAAAACAATGGGCAAACCTCTTTCATGTAATTTTTTTAGGTAGGAAAAATTCTTGGTTTCTGTGGAAACAGATATGATCAATCCGTCGATGGATGAAGAAGTAAGGTATTCGAGGTTCATCAATTCACGCTCAGCAGATTCCATGCTTTGGGCAATGATTACATTGTACCCATGTTCGTAGGCAACAGAGTCAATGCCATTGATCACCTGGGAAAAAAAGCTGTTGGCTATTTCACATACAATAACGCCGATGGAAAGACTTTTTCGCTCCTTTAAACTTTGGGCGATCCTGTTGGGTTTGAATCCTACTTTCTTGGCATGGTCCAGGACCATTTTCTTGGTGGCCTGACTAATTTCATGGCTGTCCCGCAGGGCGCGTGAAACAGTTGAGGTGGAAAGCCCCAGTTCCTGTGCGATATGTTTGATGGTGACCGCTTCGAACTTCATGTCATAAAGATAGGGATACTGCCGCTTTTATTGCCTCCATGGCATTTCCACAGGTTTTCAACCAATTCAGATTTTTTAGGGAATATTTCGGGAACGATTGCGTAAATAAACTTGTGAACAGCCCCCAAAGAGGTAGAAAAACAACCTAGAATTGTAGATTGATAATTTCAAGCCATTTCATTCAAATCAAGCACATATGAGAAAAATTGCCATCTTTTTAATGTTCCTGTTCATTACCGTTTCCGGTTTCTCGCAAGGGAAGTCTGTGCAGGGTAAGGTAACAGGAGAAAATGGGAACCCATTAGAAGGGGTCACCATTCAGGTCAGGGGTAATGCCAAAGGGTTTCAAACAGACAAGAATGGTGCCTTTACAGTGCCAGCTCCTGCCTCAGGAAAACCAATTTTGGTGTTTACATACGTAGGGTATAAGACCTTCACCCTTTCTACATCTGCAGGCGCTACAGTGAGTGTATCGCTGGAAAAAACAGAAAGCACATTGGATGATGTAGTGGTCGTCGGATACAACAGCATCAAACGAAAGGACCTGACCGGTTCCGTATCTTCTGTTAGTGCAAAACAAATCAAGGACGTTCCATTGTCTTCGGCTGCTGAAGCACTACAGGGCCGTTTGGCAGGTGTTCAGGTAACCAGTTCTGAAGGTGCACCTGGAGCAGATATTCTTATTCGTGTGAGGGGAGGTGGTTCCATTACCCAGGACAATTCACCATTGTATATTGTAGATGGTGTGCAGGTTGAAAATGCACTTGCTGTGATTGCCCCTCAGGATATTGCCACCATCGATGTGTTGAAAGATGCTTCTACGACGGCCATTTACGGGGCCCGTGCTGCCAATGGAGTGGTCATGATCACTACAAAATCTGGGAAGCCTGGCAAAACACAGGCATCCTATAATGGATCATATGGTTACAGGGAAGTGCCTCAGTTCATGAGCGTTTTATCACCATATGATTTTGTACGGTGGCAGTATGAAAGAAGCCGCGGTTCCATTGCCGACAGTTCAAGTTTCGCCAATACTTTTGGAACAACCTGGGACACATTGAATGTTTACAAAAACATCAGCCCTGTAAGCTGGCAGGATCTTGTGTTTGGTCGCAATGCCAGGTTTCAAAACCACAATGCTTCACTGAGTGGCGGTAATCAGTCTACAAGTTTTAACCTGAGCCTTACTGCCAACCGGGAAGACGGTGTTCAACTGGCATCAGGGTTCGACCGTAATCTTGTCAATTTTAAATTGGATCATAAGATTTCTGACAGGGTCAAGGCTGGGTTCAGTTTCAGGTATTTGGACCAAAAAATCAGGGGTGCAGGAACAACCAACAGCGGTTCCCGTTCAACCAACAGGTTAAGGCATACCATTAATTACAGGCCTTTTGAAATTCCCACGCCCAATGGTGGAATTGATGATTTTGATGAGGCCTATTTCCTTGCATCATCTGGTGCCATCAACCCTGTTATCCTTACCCAGGCAGAATACAGGAAGCAATCTTCTGCTGCAACTTACTTGAATGCCTACATGAACATTAATCTGGTGAAGAACCTCGTGTTCAGGTCTACAGTGGGATACGACAATGGCAGGGTTGGAACCGACTTGTTTTACAACAAGATCACCTCAACTGCCAGGAACTATGCATCACTTCCGGTAGCATCCATTGGTACCCAATCCAATTCCACCATCAGCAATACCAATACACTTCAGTATACCCTGAACAATATCAACAAGCACCATGATTTCTCTATCCTTGCAGGTGAGGAAATGGTGGATCAGCGTTCAGTCCAAAACTCTGTTGAAACAAGGTTTTTCCCAGCTGATATTTCAGCCGCAAAAGCATTGGCCAACATGGGATTGGGATCGGCTCCAACAGGATCTGCACAGCCGCTTCCCACTTCATTTATACAGCCCCCCAGCAGGATTTTCTCTCTGTTCAGCAGGGCCACCTATGCCTATGATGACAAGTATCTGGCCACGGTCAATGTGAGGGCAGACAGGTCTTCCAAGTTCAGTGCTGAAAATGGCACACTGGTGTTTCCTTCTGGTTCTTTGGCCTGGAGATTGTCTCGCGAAAAATTTCTGGATGATGTCAAGTGGCTTTCAGATGCCAAGCTTCGTTTTGGATATGGTATAGTGGGAAACAACAGGATTGATAACCTGCTTTATTTGCAGCTTTATGGTGTAACTGGTCAATATGCTTTCAATCACTCCATCCTGCCAGGTTTCGCGCCAACAGCGCTGGCCAATCCAGGATTGAAATGGGAGCAGAATGTTACGCGCAATATCGGATTGGATTTGGCTTTCTTCAACAACCGCGTACAACTTACCGTTGATGCCTACAAGAATTCAGCCAATGACTTGTTGCTGGCTGTTCAAATTCCGCCAACCACCGGCTATACGCAACAGATTCAGAACATTGGTGCCACATCCAACAGGGGTGTTGAGATTCAACTGAACGCTACTCCCATCGAAAATAAAAATTTCAGCTGGACATCCAATTTCAACATCTCCTTCAACAAAAACCGGGTAGAAAATCTTGGTGGAGTTTCCCAGATCACAAGAACTTCCGGATGGCAGGGCAGTGACGGGGTAGATGATTATATTGTTAAGGTTGGAGAATCAACTGGTCAGATGTATGGTTTTGTAACCGATGGATTCTATGGAGTGAGTGATTTTGATTACAACGCCACAACACAGACCTATACCATCAAGCCAGGCATTGCAGTCAATGGCGTCTATGGTACACCACAGCCAGGGATGTTGAGATGGAAAGACCTCAACAAAGATGGTGTGATCACTGCCGATGGAGACCGCACCATCATCGGTAACGCCAATGCAAAGTTCACAGGAGGATGGAACAACCAGTTCAATTACAAAAACTTTGACATGAGTGTTTTTGTCAATTTTGTTGTTGGAAATGATATTTATAATGCCAACAAACTCGAGTGGACAGACGGAGCCTTCTCCAACCTGAACATGTTGGATGTCATGAAAGACAGGTTCACCAATGTCAATGACCAAGGCCAGGTTGTGAAAGATCCTGCTGCCCTTACTGCCTTGAATGCCAATGCAAAAATCTGGTCGCCAGTGCGCGTGCAGCGTTGGTGGTTGCATTCATGGGCTGTTGAAGACGGCAGTTATCTGCGCATCAATAACCTCACCCTGGGCTATACACTTCCTAAAACCATCTCGCAAAAGCACAAGATTTCCAGTCTTCGTTTTTTTGGGACGGTCAACAACCTTGCCACCCTTACCGGTTATTCAGGATATGATCCTGACGTAACAGCAAGGAGGAATGATCCTCTGACTCCTGGTGTTGACTTTGCTGCTTATCCACGTTCCAGAACCTGGGTATTCGGCTTGAACCTTTCTTTCTAATCTATTAAAGTGCAACATATGAAATCGAATAATATACTCTTTCGTTCCGGGTTGCTTCTGATGACCTGCTCGATATTGATCTTGCAATCATGTAAAAAATATACCGAGGTAGCTCCGGTATCACAGTACAGTATTCCTGATGCTTTTTCTGATCCCTCCAATGCCTTCAATGCATTGGTAGGCGTATATGATGAATTGCAGGGAGACAACGGATATGGCATCCGCATCAGCATGTATTATCCATATGATACGGATGAAGCCATCGTCAGTGGTAACATTGACAATGGTAGAAGGGGCGTTGGCCGCTATCAGCTTTTGTTGACCAATTCAGAGATCACCAATCCATTCAGGCAATTGTACCGGGGGATTGAAAAGGCAAATCTTTGCATTGAACAGATTCCATTGATGAAGCAGTATACCAGTGGAACGGATGCAGAGAAAAAGGAATTGAAAAGATTGCATGGGGAAGCCCTTACCTTGCGTGCACAGTTCTACATGGAATTGATCCGCAACTGGGGTGATGTTCCTGCTCCAATGGTTCCTGCATACAAGCAACCAGAACTTTTTATACCTCAAGCCAACCGGGATGCTACCTATGATCTTTTGCTTGCTGATTTGGCTGCTGCAAAAGATCTGCTACCATGGAGAACTGAGGCAGGTCCACGCAATGAAAGGGTAACAAAAGCTGCCGCCATGGCATTGAAAGCCAGGATTGCTTTAGCAAGAGGAGGATTTTCGCTGCGTTCCAATGGCAAGATGGAAAGGGGGGCAGATCATCTCAAATATTATCAGATGGCAAAACAGGAATGTGAGGAGCTGATGGCAAGAAGGGATCAGCATACTTTGAATCCAAGCTATTCAGATGTATGGAGAAAGGTGACCTCTTTTACCTACGATCCTTTTGGAGAAATCATTTTTGAAGTAGGTGCAGGCGGTGGAAACAGCAACAGCGATAGCAGGATGGGTAACTATGACGGACCAAACATGAGCAATGCAT
>CAITQQ010000199.1 GCA_903894575.1 uncultured bacterium | reverse complement strand
TGCGGATAAAACGAATAGGAAATGTTCCTGGCTGGGTCTGTGAAGAAATGATCAGATCAATAAACAGGTAGTTTTTAGAATCCCCTTTTGTAATTTTTTTGATGCTGACGCCAGGATATTTGATGATGGGCGTTGTAGAGGCTATGTCTTTTCCATTCACCATCAATTGAAGGTTGTTGTCTTTCATCCCCACCCACCAATTCATGGGTTCGAGATGTTCAATCTGCGAAAAAGAAAATTGGCTTCCTACTATAAACAAAGCAATCAAAAAACATATTTTTTTCATGGGATGCGTCTGGGTATGCATATGAAATATTTAAAATCGATTAGTATCAATTAACACTCAATCCAAGAAAAATGCCCCTCGATTGAGGGGCATTGTGCGTTGAATAGGTTAACCTTATTGCTTAGCTATTTTGTAAGTATAAAAACCGGGGTTGTTGAGATCCAAGCTGATTTTATACGTACCTGCTGTTGGCAATACAAGGTTGGCGCCATCGCCTTCCAATGAATTGTCAGCACCATTGTCGCCCAGGTTGATACCCCAATCTTTGTTGGCCCTGAACTTGAATTCTTCTTTTCCAGTAACAGTAACCTGTCCTTCCCAAACATTGCTGCCGTTGAGGGTCATCGTCACATCACTACCCCATCCTGTGAATCCACCAATCATTGTCCAGGTTGTTTTAAGTATAGAGAACTTGTTGGTTGTGGTATTGGCATTGATCCTGTAGAATCCAGCACCAGGGAATTTCATGTTTCCACCAGATGTACTCATGTTACCACTTCCGGCATCACCATAGTTGGTCCCAGACCAATCTGCCTGTGAAGTGAGTTTAAACTCATAGGTACCGCCTGATTTCACAAAAACATATCCTTCATGAACACCATCTTTCTTAGGAGATGCAAGTTGTGGAGCCTGTCCTGGGTTCCATCCCTGGTAATCACCAGCAACATAAAGCAGACCATATTCTTGTACAAGGGTAACTGAAAACTTACCGCCCTGGAAATCAAGCCTGATTTTATAGGTTCCGGTTTTATCCGGTCCAGGAAAGTTATCATTCAGGTTAAATCCAAAATCACCACCCTTGTTCAGGCCAGTTGCATTGTTGTCCTTAACAGAATACTTGTTGCTCCAATCACCATTGACTGGCAGGCATAGGTATTGTTGCCCGCCTTTCATGTAGAAAGTACCTTCGTAGGTCACTGAATCCACACGGGTAAACTGTTGAGAAGGGACGGGAACAGGATTGTTCCAACCACCAGCAGTGGCACTACCAACCAGGAACAACATTTTAGAAGATGGAGGCATCACTTTTGGAGGAACTACATAAGGAGTTACTTTCAAAGCAACGGCATTGGACATCTTCCTTTCGTTGTTGTTTCCCATGGAAGAAACAACCCTGGCTTCAATGTTGTATTGTCGGTTGTAGGCAAAACCAAAACCAAGCGCAATATCATTGATTTCTTTCGCGGTAAAACTGGTGGTTCTTTTTCCTACCATCACCTTTTGTGCAGCTTTAGAGAAATTCCTACCTGCTGAATCAATTTCAACAATGTACTTGACAGTGTTTGAATCAACTGAATAGTTAGGATAGGTCCAATCAAAAGAAATAGCAGTCTTTGAAGAATCAGCCATAACAGCAGCAATCGAGCTGGTCGAGGCGGTAAGAAATGCATTACCGGCTGCATTGTGGAGTTGCAGGGGTTCAATCTTTTCACATGAGGATGCCATAAAAGCAGCCAGCAACATGTAAAAGCCCAGGCGTATATATTTTTTCATACTGTTCATTTTTTATTTTTTTACACGCTTATTGTTTCGTTACAGTGAATGTTCCTGATTGAAAATCAACTACAATTTTATAATTACCTGCAGCAGACGTTCCAACAAAACCTGGGTCAGCATCTTTTTTCTCAAAAGTTCCACCAGTGGCATCACCTGTCACCATGTGGTATTGGGTTCCCCAGACACCATTGTCTTGTAACATTTTATAATTTCCACCTCCTTTGAATGCAACCACCAGTTCATACAAAGTTGGAGAAACCTGCGTAAACTTTTGAGTGGTAACATATGGAGCTGGTAGCGGATTGCTCCAACCAGAAGCAAAAGCATCACCAACCACCCACAAATTTCCTTGTGTTGGAATAGGTACTTTAGGAGGAGGTGCAAAAGGAGTAACATTGAACCGCATTACATTAGAAATGAGGTTTGTGGCAGCAGCACCCAGTGAGGCAATAACCCTTACTTCAACAGCAGCAGCCACATTGAGCTTCAGCTTTAAATCACTGAGTATAATATTGAACTCCTTTTGGGTGTAAGCAACTGAAAGGTCTTTGCTGATGGAAACTGCCTTCTTGTTAGGACTGGCAAAGTTGGAACCAGCAACATCAATTTCAAGGGTATAGGTAACATCCTGGCTGTTGATTCCAGAAGCGAAATCATATTCAGGATTGGTCCAGCTGAATTTAACTGCAGGATTGTTCTCTGTCGCAAATCCCAGTGGAATTGTGCCACTGACTGAGGCACCCAACACAGGTGCGGTTCCTCCAAAGAATATCTCTCTGTCTTCTTCCTTGCTGCATGATGCAAGGAAAACCAATGAAGAGAGGGCTATGATAAGAGGTTGAATGATTTTTTTCATAAACCTTGTTTTTATTTTTATTCAGATTAATAACCAGCGTTTTGCTTCAGATTTGGATTGGAGGATACGTCTGCAGAAGGAAGTGGGTATACATTCCTGAAAGCCGCAACGCCAGATCCCCCTTTTACACCTCCTTTCCAAGGCCAAAGATAGCTTCCATCAGTAAATTTGTTGAAACGGATCAGGTCGGTCCTTCTGTGGCCTTCCCAATACAATTCCCTTGCCCTTTCATCCAAAACAAAATCAGCTGTTAATGCTGCTGCGCTGATATTGCCAGTTGCATTTCCATAAGCACGTTGCCTCAGGTTGTTGATGTAAGTAACGGCATTGGTCTTGTCTGAAGCACTACCGGCGCGGGCAGCTGCTTCTGCATAGATCAGGTATTGTTCAGCCAACCTGAAAATGGGGAAATCAATATCAACCCAGGTAAGATTAGACCCTACTGTATTGTCTTTCTTCCTGTTCTTGAATTTTGAAACTGCATACCCATCCTTGAAATTGGTGAGGTCATTGATATCCATGTTTTGTCCCTGGGTGAAGAATTGTGCACGCTTATCAGCAGTACCATTTACATCAGGAAACAATGCGGGAAGATTTTTGGTGGTGCGAAGACCGAACCATCCACCATCTACGCCATAATCTGCAGCAACCATGTCTCCTCCCACTGGAGCATGTGTAAGGAAAGTGGTTCCGCCCCAGTTTTGGGTTTTCAAGCCATCATAATTGATGGTGAGGATGAACTCGCTGGTATTGGTATTGTTATCAGCAAGCATCAGTTGCCTGTAGTTGCTGATCAAGGAATATCCTCCATCTATGACTTTCTTGGAATAAACCAAAGCATCAGCATAACGCTGTGTTGAAGTATATACACCAGCATTGAGGTAAACTCGTGCAAGCAATGCCTGTGCGGCGCCCCTGTCTGCACGGCCATATTCATTGGCTTTTGGAGCGGGTAATTCATTTTCAATGGCCTTCAATTCAGTTTCTACGTAGTTGAATATGTCTGTCCTTGAGGCCTGCTTGGGAACAAATGAACCCAAGGCATCTTTTTCTGTTGCGAAGGGTACAGATCCAAAAAGGTCCATCAACACTGAATATTGATAGGCACGGAGGAAACGGGCTTCAAAAGTGTATTTTTTGATGGCATCTGCATCAGCACCTGTAATTCCACGGGAAGCAAGATTTTCAGGTGAAGCCTGACGGATAAAATCATTGCAGAGGGTAATCTGGTAGAAGCAGCGATAGTAAAGTCCTGTAAGCATAGGATTGCTGGCAGACCAGTTCATGTTGTGAAAATCCTGGATACCAGGATCGCCCCAGGCAACAACTGCTTCGTCAGTACTCAATTCCTGGGCCTTCCAATACAGGCGGAGGAAATCTGCAGTTCCTTCATCAAGACCCTGGATATCTCCATTTCCACTAGGGCCCTGGTTTCCGGTTGTAGCAAAACTACCATAGAGTTTTGCAAAGGCTTGCTTGTATCCAGCAGGTGTCTTGTACACCTGCTCTGAGGTAATATCATTCAGCGGGAGCACATCCAGCTGCTTTGTGCAAGACACCATTGCCCCTGAAAAAAGCAATGTTGAGGCAACAATGTTAAAAATATTCTTTTTCATATACGTCGATTTGATCATTGTTCAATTAAAAATCAAGGTTAAGTCCGAGTACCCATGTTCTTGGTCTTGGATAGAAATTGTTGTCAATTCCACCATTCATTTCCGGATCAAGTCCATTGTACTTGGTAATCACCAATACATTTTGCACATTGGCGCTTACACGAAGATTCGCCTTTTTGTTGAATACCTGACCCACATTGTATCCAACATTGACGTTATCAACCCTGAGGAATGATGCATTCTGAACAAAGTAGTCAGAGAGGAAATAGTTGGCACCGCTACCGCTGAATCCACTCCTCAACACTTCTCTCGAACCATTGTTTACATATCCGATTGGGTTGAGAATGTTCCTGATGGTACCTGTGCTGGAGGCTACGTTGTTGTACATGTAGTTTCCAATGTTGGAGCGGGCGACAAGACCAGCATTCCATTTACCAGCAGTCACGTTGGTACTCATACCAAAGAACATCCTTGGATCGATCCCTTTGTACTGATAAAGATCCCTCTCATTGATCACACCGTCACGGTTGAGGTCAGCGAAAAGATTATCGATAGGCTTTCCTGCATTGTCATAGACTTGCTTGTAGGTAAAGAAAGCACCCCTGTTGTAACCCACAGAGTGGATCATGATGGTGTTTCCTGTTCCACCGGAGATTCCGCCAAACCTTGCACCTGCATAATTGGGGTCATCAGAGATGGTCAATTTGGTGATGGTATTCTGGTTGAATGTGGCATTGAAAGAAAGATCCCAAACCAGGTCTCTTTTCTTGATCGGCTGAAGGTTCAAGGTAACCTCAACACCTTTGTTTTCCATGCTTCCTACGTTGGCAACAATCTTGTTGGAGAAGTTGGTTGCAGCAGGCTGGTTGATTTCGTTGAGCAGGTCTTTGGTCTCTTTTTTATACAATTCTACGGTACCACTTACCCTTCCATCGAACAAGCCAAAATCGAGGGCGATGTTGCTGGTGGCAGTTTCTTCCCATTTCCTGTTAAAATAATAACCGCCTGGGCGATACATCTGATAGAAAGTATTGCCAAACTGGTATTGAGCTGTTGCAGTACTGAGGTTATAATAAGAGATATAGTCATAATAACCAATACCATCTTGTTGACCAGTAACACCATAACCAATGCGCAATTTCAAGTCAGAAATGGTTTTGGAATTTTTAAGGAATGACTCTTCGTTGATCTTCCAAGCTGCGGCAGCAGAAGGGAAAATACCAAAACGGTTGTCTGCATTGAATTTGGAAGAACCATCTTGCCTTACAGATCCTGTCAGCAAAATCTTGTTGAGGATGTTCAGGTTCAGCCTTCCAAGCATAGAAGCCAACCTGTATTGTGGTTTATCCAAGGCGAAATTGGGTGAAGAGACGATGGAATTGTCAAACGTCTTATCAGAAAAATTATAATTGGTTGTGAGATAGTCTTGAAACTCATAACCTGCCGTTGCATCGATCCTGGTTTTGATGGCATCGATGTCTTTGGTATAGTTAAGATAGGCGTTCAAATAAGTATTCTGCCTTTCTTGCTTGTATTCATTGTTGACTCCACCATGGAATTTTCCAGAAGGATCCTTGAAACGAAGATAAGTGGAGGCTGCAGATTCAGGAACGATGATCTGTCCTTTTCCATCAGCAAGGTCAGCTCCTACATTTACAACCGCCCTGAGATCAGGGAGAAAATGAAATTTGTAATCCACAACCAGGTTGGCAATATGCCTTACCACATCACTCTGGTCATCACGCTGCAACAAAATTCCCAATGGATTCTTGGGTGACAGAGATTTCAAGCCAGTTGAGGAAGAAGGATCGAGCCACTCCCAGAATCCGCCATAAGCGCTGTTACCGGAGTAGACAGGCTTGGTAGGATCAAAGTTAACAGCTGCGCCGATAGCACCTTCATTCGCAAAAGTTGATTTGCTGAGAGAGGTTTTGAGGTTGAAATCTATCTTCAGGTGATTTTTGAACAAGCTTGGATTGAGGTTCAGACCTATGGTCGTCCTGTTGAGGTTACCGGTTTTAAGGATACCATCCTGATTGAGGTTTCCAAGAGAAAGCCTGTAAGGAAGGTTTTTTATAGAGCCCCTAACACTGATATTGTTATCGGTGGAAAGTGCAGATTGATAAATCTGGTCTTGCCAATCAGTTCCCTCTACTCCGTTTTGGATATGGATATCACTGACAACACTCCTGAAAGCTGCATTGCCATATTTGTTGACGATGTCTCTCACCTCCTTGGAAGTAAGCACGTCAACTTTCTCTACAATCTTGCCTACAGAGAAAAGAGAACTGAAATTCACCGTAGGTTTTCCTATTGCACCTTTCTTGGTGGTGATCATGATGACACCATTGGATGCACGTGAACCATAAATGGCAGTTGCTGATGCGTCTTTCAATATGGTGAATGTTTCAATGTCATTCGGATTGATCAGTGCCAGTGCATTGGCCTGGCCAGAAATTCCGCCATTGTCCAAAGGCATACCATCAATGACGATCAATGGGTCGTTGCTGGCATTGAGGGAAGCACCACCACGAATCCGAATCCTGCTTCCTGAACCAGGAGCACCGCTATTTGAGGTAATTTGAACACCTGCTACTTTACCAGTGATCAATTGTTCTGGAGAGGTAAGTGCACCTTTGACAAAATCTTTTGTTCCAATGGTTGCTACGCTACCGGTAAGGTCTTTCTTCCTAGTGGTACCATAACCAATCACAACAACATCACCAAGGGTGGCAGATGCAGATACCAGTCTCACGTCAACGCTGCTTCCATCAACGGAAACCTCCATTGTAGTAAATCCAGCGTAAGAGATGGTCAATAATTTTACTGAAGAGGGCAATTCAATAGAATACCTTCCTGAAGCATCAGTGACAACGGCCTTGCCGGTTCCTTTTGCTGTGACGGTAGCACCAACAAGCGGTGAACCATCGTTTGAATCCATGATTTTTCCTGTTATAGTCTTGTTCTGAGCAAATGCCGCCAATGAAACGGAAAACAGAAACAAGGCCATTAACATGAACCTGCTGAACAGGTGTTTGATGTTAACAAGCATACTGTTTGATTGATGTGGGTGAATAGAAAATTTTTGTGTATTTTTTACGCAAAGCATAAATGGCAAAGAAATAGTAGTTGGGTTTGAAATCGTTTTCGTGTTAAAAATACACAAATATTCGAAATGCGAAATTAATTGTTAAAAAATCTTGGTATTTTTTTAAACGCACATAAACAAAAAACTCCCCAATTGGGACCATTGGGGAGTTTTTGAAGCTTCTGGGTCGAATAAGGCTATAAATTGGCCTTTTTAAAGACACCCAGCTCACTCATCGTGATACAGACAGGAGCTGCAATCCGAAGTCGGAGTTGGGAAGTTTTGACCGGCTCATTGAGGAAAATAATTCGACAGGCTCCGATGGATGTTGCAGCCGCAATTTTGGTCCAAGTGCCATTGATCATGGCATCCACTTCAACTGAATCAATGCGTTGCCCCAGGGGAATATACTCTCTCATCTTGATCAAGTCAAATGTCTGATCAGATGTCCAGGTCAGGTTGATTTCAGCCTTTTTGACAGTGTCTTCAGTAGCCCAATAAGAATCTATCATCTGGTCGAGAACAAACATTCCTTTATAAGATTTGCTTCTCTTGTTAGACACCCTGAGTGTAGCGGCTTGCGCCAGATTATTCTTGAAACTCGCCTCAAGCAGTTTGCCAAAACCTTCCAAGGATTTAACATCCTCATCGTCCAACAAACCTCGGGTATCGGGCGCAATACCAAGATCAAGGGCTGCACCCCTGCCCACACTTTTGAGATAAAGTGAAAACAGTTGTTCAGGCGTCTTGGTTTTCCCTTTCTGCTCCGGATGGTAAAACCAACCTGGCCTCAAAGGAACATCACATTCTGCAGGCACCCAGTTCTTGCCTCCTCGGGTACCAAAAGGATTGAACTCATGCTTGAGGTTACCGGGAATTGCCTCATTCATGCCTGCTGCTGGAACAGGTGTAAATGTGGCCCAGGAGGGTTCTCCAGCGAAACCACTTTCATTTCCCACCCATCGCACATCCCAGCCAATATCGCTGAACAAATTGGCCATGGGCTGCAACTTTCTGGTAATTGCCCACGTGGTATCCCATCCATAATAAGTATTGCGGTCAATTTTCTTCGTGGTTCTAGCACCACCATAAAATCCATCTCCACCATTGGCACCATCATGCCAGGACATGAACAATTCACCATAATTGGTATAGAGTTCCGTCAACTGCTGCCGGTAAATCTTTACATATTCCTGGGAACCATAGACAGGGTTATTCCTGTCCCATGGAGAACAATAGACGCCGAACTTTAACCCTGCTTTTCTGCAGGCTTGTTCAAATTCTTTTACCATATCCCCTTTCCCATCACGGAATGGAGATTGACTGATATTATAAGCAGCCGTTTTTGTAGGCCAAAGGGCAAATCCGTCATGGTGTTTAGACACGAGCACCAGACCTTTCAATCCACCAGCCTTCATGGCTGCAACAATTTTGTCTGCATCAAATTCTTTTGGATTGAAAATCTTGGGATCAGCGTCACCGTATCCCCATTCCTTGTTTTCAAAGGTTGTGGGAGTAAAATGCACCAGGCCATATACTTCCACCTGATGCCACGCGAGCTGTCTGGCAGAAGGCAAAGCTCCATATGGCTCTGGCGGGGCTTGGGCGAAAATAAAACCTGAGATCAAGAGTAAACACAATGGTAAAATTTTCTTGAAGAATCGCATGATGCTGAATTTATTTTTTTTGATTTTAAAAGCAATAATCACAATACCATCAAATGGGGTTATTAAATGAATGGCACGGGATAAATTGTTTCTAAAAATATGCTTTTATTAAAATAAATAGTCGGGATTATCTTAAATTGTCGGCATTAACCCAACATATTTAAAACATGCCAGCTTCTCCCTTTGAACTTGCCAGTCCTTATGTCATTGTAACCGGAGGTGCCAGCGGCATTGGGCTATCTATTGTTAAATTGTTCCATGAGCAGGGGGCCATCATCGATGTGTTGGACCTGAACAAACCAAGTGTTGAATCCCTTGAAGCAGCAAAACTAGACAAGGACACGGTTCATTTTCATGAAGTGGACATTACCAACCAACAACAGGTAAAAGACATTGTATCCGTAATTGCCATACAGCGTGGGATTGGCATTTTGATCAACAATGCTGGTATCGCGCACATTGGCAATGTCATGAATACATCAGAGGAAGATTTTCAAAAAATTTTCAATGTTAATGTCAAAGGGGCTTACAATTGCATGCATGCATGTCTTCCCTTCATGGAGGAACAGGGTGAAGGGGTAATCCTTAACATGGCCTCTATTGCTGCAACGGTTGGCATCACCGATCGGTTTGCCTACAGCATGAGCAAAGGTGCTATACTCTCCATGACACTGAGTGTTGCAAGAGATTTTATCAAGAAAGGGATTCGTTGCAACTGCATTTCACCTGCCAGGGTGCATACGCCTTTTGTTGACGGATTCATCAACAAGCACTATCCTGGCAATCAACAGGAGATGTTCCATAAATTATCACAAAGCCAACCCATTGGAAGAATGGGAAAGCCCGATGAAATTGCCACACTATCCTTCTTTTTGTGCAGCAAGCAAGCATCCTTCATTACAGGCTGCGACTACCCTATTGATGGCGGATTCATTCGATTAAACAATTAAACCTAATATATGAAGCTTTTCAGATTTGAGAAGTCCGGTGCTGTCGGACTTGGCATGGTGGATCAACAAGGAAAAAACATTGATATATCTGCATCAGGCATGGACCTGACAGAACATTTTTTTGAAACAAATGGTATTGAGAAACTTGCTGCATGGATCAGCACAAATGGAGACAGCTGCAGTGAAATTGCCGGTGAGATCAATTACCTTTCCTGCATAGGAAGACCTTCCAAAATCATTTGCGTAGGCCTTAATTATGCCAAGCATGCCAGGGAAAGTGGCATGGACGTACCCAAGGAACCTGTATTGTTTTTCAAAAGCACCAGTGCTTTGGTGGGCCCAAATCATCCTGTCATTATACCCAAAGGATCCCTTAAAACGGATTGGGAAGTGGAACTTGCGGTAGTCATTGGAAAGAAGGCATCATATGTGAGTGAGAAAGATGCCATGGAATACATTGTCGGCTATTGTCTGCACAATGATTACAGTGAAAGGGCCTTCCAATTGGAAAGAGGCGGCCAGTGGGTCAAAGGCAAAAGTTGTGATAGTTTTGCTCCCATGGGCCCATACCTTGTTACCAGAGACGAAGTGGCCGACCCACATCAACTTCACCTTTGGCTCGACGTCAACGGAAAGCGTATGCAGGACTCCAGCACTTCAGACCTCATCTTCAATATCCCACATCTGGTGAGTTATATTTCTCAGTTCATGACACTGCTGCCTGGTGATGTCATTAGCACAGGTACTCCTGAAGGGGTTGGCCTTGGACAAAAACCAGAACCCTGGTATTTGAAAGCAGGCGACACAATCCGTTTGGGCATTGAAGGCCTTGGAGAACAACACCAAATTGCCATCGCCCATGAGAATTGATGCCCACCAGCATTTCTGGAATTACGATCCCATCAAACATTTTTGGATCAATGATGACATGAAAGTCATCAAAAGGGATTTTAGTCCCGGAGATCTTGCACCACTGCTCAAAGAGTTGAAGTTTGATGGAACCATTGCTGTTCAGGCAGATGAGACAATGGCTGAAACAACATTCCTGCTTGAACTTGCCAGGAAAAATGATTTTATCAAAGCTGTGGTGGGATGGGTGGATCTTTGCAAGGAAGATGTCGAAGATGATTTACTGATGCTCAAATCCCACAAAAAACTGGCCGGATTTCGCTCTATCATGCAAGGTGCAGAAGATGAAGCCTACCTGAAAAATTCCGTTTTTTTAAAAAACGTTTCAAGGCTTAACCAGTTTGATTTTACGTATGACCTTCTCGTGTTCCATAAACAAATGGAATCACTGATACGGTTTACCGATAAACTTCCAGACAACAGGCTGATCCTTGATCATATCGGAAAGCCAGACATCAAAAACAAGGAGATCAAACAATGGAAAGAGCATCTCAGGATTCTCTCTGCCAATCCCAATATTTATTGCAAGTTGAGTGGCATGCTTACCGAAGCTGATGTTAAACATTGGACCTACGACGACATCATGCCATACATGGAAACAGCTGCTGAATATTTTGGTGTTGACAGGATCTGTTTTGGCTCAGATTGGCCTGTCTGCCTGTTGGCGGGAAGTTTCAAGCAAGTTCATGATGTGGTAAATCGTTTCTCTGAGCAACTCAATTCAACAGAAAGGGAAAAGATTTTTGGAACCAATACTGCTGCATTTTATAAAATATAAACATGGATTTACAATTAAAAGGGAAAGTGATCATTGTAACGGGTGGAGCAAAAGGAATTGGCGAAGCCATTACCCGGGTACTTGCCACTGAAGGTGCATTTCCTGTCATCCTGGGGAGAAGCGAAACAGACAATAAAGCGCTGCTGGATCAACTTGGAACGGGCGGTCAGGTCAGAGCAGAATTGAATGATCCCGCACAATGCAAAGCTGCTGTTGAAGAGGTGCTAATGCAGTTTGGCAGGATTGATGGTGTTGTGAACAATGCAGGCGTCAATGATGGCGTTGGCCTTGAAACTGGCGACTATGAAGGATTTGTGAAGTCTTTGCACAGCAATGTCATCCATTATTATCTGGTGGTGCAAGCTGCTCTACCTGAATTGATCAAGAACAAGGGAGCGATTGTAAACATTGGATCCAAAGTGGCGGAAACCGGCCAGGGCGGAACCTCAGGCTATGCGGCAGCCAACGGAGGAAGAAATGCATTGACCCGTGAATGGGCTGTAGAGCTGCTGAAGTATGGCATCCGTGTAAATTCAGTCATTGTTGCAGAATGTTATACACCGCTTTATGACCGTTGGATCAAGACCCTCTCTAACCCTGAAGAGACCCTGAAAAAAATCACAGACAGGATTCCATTGGAAAAAAGAATGACAACTGGTGAAGAAATCGCCAACATGGTGATATTCCTTCTATCACATAAATCTTCACATACAACCGGACAGATCATCCATATTGATGGTGGTTATGTTCACCTTGATAGAGCAGCCTTACAATAAAAAAACCTTGCCATGACCAAAACCAAAAACAACTACCTGCTTCCATTCATTCTGGTAACAAGCCTTTTCTTTTTATGGGGGATTGCCAACAACCTCAATGGAATCCTGATCCCACACTTGAGAAAAGCCTTGCAGTTGAGCAACATGCAATCAACCTTTGTTGACACTGCTGTCTACCTTGCCTATTTCCTTGCTGCGATTCCTGCCGGAATCATCCTGAAAAAATTCGGCTACAAAAAAGGGATCATCACAGGACTCCTTGTGTTTGCCATCGGAGCTTTTCTTTTTATCCCAGCAGCCAACTCAAGGACATACGAAGTATTTCTATTGGGGCTATTCATTATCGGATGCGGATTGACCATTCTAGAAACAGCAGCCAATCCATATGCCACCAAATTAGGTGATGCCGAATCTGCCACTGCCCGACTTAATCTGGCGCAATCATTCAACGGATTGGCCGCATTTCTGGCTCCGGTGATGGGAACCATGTTCATCCTCTCCGGCAAAGAATATTCGCAAGAAGAGATGGCCCTCCTGTCTGAAGTAGACAAGATCGCCTACCTCAGTGGTGAAGCGGCATCTGTTAAAATGCCGTACATGCTCCTTGGGATTTTCCTGGTGGGCATTGCCATACTTTTCTTTGTCAACAAGTTTCCGGAGTTCAAGGAAGAGGAAGAAGGATCAACTTCAGGAAGCCTTGGAGATGCGTTGAAACAAAAACACCTTGTCTGGGCTGTCATTGCACAATTGTTTTATGTTGGCGCACAGGTTTGTGTAACCAGTTTCTTTGTAAGAATGGCCATCTCTGGTGGTGGCGTTGATGAAAAAACTGCTGGCTACTATCTTGGCATTTATGGACTCTTGTTCATGGTGGGTAGGTTTGCTGGTACTGCAATGATGCGGTTCATTTCTCCAGCGAAACTCTTGTCACTGTATTCGGTTGCTTGTATTTTACTCAGCCTTGTGGCCATCTATGCAGATGGTCAATATGTTGTGGTCGCATTGGGCGGACTTGGATTTTTCATGTCCATCATGTTTCCAACCATTTTCTCACTTGGGATCAAAGACATGAAGGAAAATACCAAACCTGCATCTTCCCTCATTGTAATGGCCATCATCGGTGGAGCCATCTTCCCAGTAATCATGGGCAACATCATTGACAACGCCAATGACAATATACAGATTGGCTATACCGTTCCGATGGTATGCTTTCTGGTTGTTTTGTATTTTGGATTAAAAGGTCATCAACCCAAAAAAGCCTGACATGAAAACATTTTACCTGGCACTTGATTTGGTAGACAATGAAGAAAGGATAGCAGAATACGAAGCCCACCATCAGAAAGTGGCTCCGGAAATTTTGGAAAGCATTACCAGCAGCGGCATCACCAACATGATCCTTTACAGGACCGGCAATCGGCTGTTCATGATCATTGAAGCAGAAGACCATTTCAGTTTTGAAGAGAAAGCCAAAATGGATGCTTCCAACCAAAAGGTTCAGGTTTGGGAAGCCTTGATGGACACTTATCAACAGCGGCTTCCCTGGACAGGAACAAACGACAAATGGGTGGTGATGAAAGAAATCTTCAACCTCAAAAAACAATGATCCTTTGCAGTATTGAGCAAAGCCCTTTCGGAGACATGTTGATGGCTTCTGAGGAGGGTAAAATTGTTTTTTCTGCTTTCATTGAAAACAAAGCACAATCATTGAAAGAATTGGGTTTCTATCTAAAGCTGAAAGAATGGAAACTTGTTGAGGAAGCGATGCATCAGCCTGTTGTCCAAAAGCTGATCAACAACATTGGTATTTCAGACATCCTACATCCTGAAGGAACAACATTTCAAAAACGAATCTGGGAGGAATTGATGAAAATTCCTGCAGGAGAAACCAGGACTTATCTTCAGGTAGCCATTGAAATTGGAAGCCCTTCATCCGCAAGAGCTGTTGGTACAGCCATTGGCGCCAATCCCATTGCATGGTTGATTCCCTGCCACCGGGTCATTCAAACTGCTGGTGGTCTTGGTGGTTACCGATGGGGGCTGGAAAGAAAAAAATCATTGCTGGACTGGGAAAAATCCAAGAATCCTCATCATCTTAAAAAGTTTAATCAAATCCCCCTTTTCCCCGATACAGGCTCACCGGCTTATCCAGCTTGAGTTCCAATACGGTAATGTATTTGTCTTGAACACCTTTGGGAATATCGATGTAGACCAATCCTGGAACAGGACTCCAGGATATTTTACCCACCACCTTGTGCTTGAGTTTGGTTCCATTTCCCAACACGGTGATTTCCTTGATCTGATTGCTCAGGCCCTTGACCATGATGGTTCCGGATGTCTGTCCCTGTAAAAAAAGGAACAGTGAAGTTGAATCTTTGGAAATGGTGGTGGGTCCGTAAAAATGACCAGGTGCGATGCCTCCTAAACTCCCAAAAATGGCCTTTTCATGCTTCTTGTTCCAGGCACCCAACTCGGTGAGGATATGGCGTTGTTCCTTGGGAATGGTGCCATCTTCTCTTGGGCCAATATCAAGCAAAAGGTTTCCCCCGGTGCTGATGATGTCTGCGAAAAGGGCTATGATTTCATAAGGTGTTTTCCATGCGGTATCGGTTTTTCTATATCCCCAGTTGTTGTTGGTGGTCATGCACAATTCCCACCAATCATATTTCGGGCGGCTTACAGGTACATTTTGCTCTGGCGTTTCATAATCCCCATAACCCATCAATCGACCATTGATGATTGCAGCAGGATTGCTTTTTAAAATACCTTCCCGAACCTTTTGGCTTTCCCACTCTTCTGCTGAATGTTCCCAATCTCCATCAAACCAATACAAATCTGGCTTGAACTGTGTGGTAACTTCATTCAACTGGTTCTGATAAAAATTCCTGAACCGTTGCCACCGGGCAGGATCTTCGTTGACTTTGTATCGGCTGCTGTCCTTTAAAAATCCAGGATAGTCCGGATGACTCCAATCAATCAATGAGAAATAAGCCCCTGCTTTTACATTTCTTTTTCTCAATTCCTGGTAAAAAGGCGTCAGGAGATCCCGTTTGGCAGGTGTATTTTTTACCGTGCTGTAATGGTTTTCTTTGGTGTCCCAAAGTGCAACGCCATCATGGTGTTTGGTGGTGATAACGGAATACCTTGCGCCAGAAGCAGCAATCAGCGAAGCCCAATCAGCGGGATCATATTTTGACGCAGTGAAGCTGTTGGCCTGGTTCATATAATCCTTCCAAGAAATCTGTTTGTTGTGAAAGCTCCAGCTTTCTGAGACATCAGCCACCGCATATATTCCCCAGTGAATAAAAATCCCCAATTTGGCATCTGCAAACCATTGCATTTTTTGTCTGATGGAATCAGGATTGGTTTTTTGCTGTGCAAATAACTGACCTACCATCAAAACAAAGACCAGAATAAAAGAAATACTTTTCAATCGAAGGACTTTCATGGATGAATCGTTTAGAATGAATACAATTTAAAACTATTGCTCTACTTGCTTTTCAATAACTGCAACCAGATCATCGAAATTGACCTGAAGCGGCATGGTACCTAAATTAACAACAGCCTTTTTTCCCCTCACAGAAGCCAGCAGACCGACCTTGTTGTTCTGGCTCATCAGGACCCAATCTCCGGGAACAGGTGGCTTGCCTGTTTCCATGTATCGGCTGTCGAGTTTTTTCTTTTTCTTCTCTGTTACCTGCTTCTCCTTTTGGTTGAAAAGCAGTGCCTGCAGGTTTTTCATCAGTTGTTTCTTGTCCTGATCCGATTCAGACCTTCGCCAATCAAATACAATCTGCTTGAGCTTGCGTTCCATGTCTTTCAGGTAAACAAGTTTTTCCTGAGAAACCAGGTTCTGGTGCTTGAGCAGTTCCACTTGCTGGCTGTGTTTTTCCCTTTCCAATTGTTGATTCAAGGACTTTCTCAACAATTCATTTTCCTTGATCATTTTCTGCAAATCCTTCTCCTTTCCTTCAATCTTGCGCAAATCCTGTTCGGTTCTGTTGAGCAATTTATCCAGCGTGAAATGATTCTCATCTACCAATTCTTTTGCCCTGTTGATGAGTTCCTGGGAAAGACCAATGCGTTCTGCAATGGCAAAAGTGTAGGAGCTGCCGGGTTTCCCAAGATTCAATTTATACATGGGCAGCAGGCTTTTTTCATCAAACGCCATAGCTCCGTTTATGATACCAGAAGTCTTGCTGGCCATGACCTTCAGGTTCAGGTAATGTGTGGTCACAATACCATAAGCATGGCGTTTGAGCAATTGTTCGAGAAATACTTCAGCAAATGCTCCACCCAAATTCGGGTCAGATCCACTTCCCAATTCATCAATGAAAAACATGGTTCTGCCATTGGCATCTTCCATGAAATGCTTCATGTTCTTGAGGTGTGCACTGTATGTACTCAGTTCAAACTCGATACTCTGGGTATCCCCAATATGGATCATGAGTTGTTTGAAAATCCCAAATACCGAATCCGGATGAACGGGTACCAGCAAGCCGGATTGAACCATCATCTGCAACAGACCAGTCGTTTTCAAACAAACCGTTTTACCACCTGCGTTGGGGCCTGAAATCAGGAGAATCCTGTTTTTTTCATCAAGGGTAAGGTCAAGGGGGACCACCTGCTTACCGGACTTTTTATTGTAAATCAATAACAATGGATGGTAGGCTTTGATCAACTTGATGCCGGAACTATCCACGACCTGTGGAATATGGGCATCCATTGTTTGTGCAAGTTTGGCCTTTGCCCTGATAAAATCGTATTCGCCCAGCACTTCCATGTATTGTTTCAACAAGGGGCTCTGGTAAGAAAGCTTTGCAGTAAGTTCTCTGAGTATTTTGTACTCCTCGTCTCGTTCATCATTCTCGAGGGAGAAGATTTCATTGTTTACTTCAATCGTTTCTTCGGGTTCAATGAAAGAGGTTCGACGTGTATCACTTTCCCCATGAAGGATCCCCTTGACGATCCGCTTGTGTTCGGCATAAATGGCAAGCACTCTCCTGCCATTAAGGAAGGATTCCTCAATATCGGCAATGTATCCGGACTTCTGCAACTTGCTCAGCATCCGATCAAAGGTCCTGCGTTGTTCATTTCTTTTTCTATACAGTGCCATGCGAATCCTGGAAAGATCTTCTGAAGCAGTGTCAACCACCCTGCCATCATCACCGATGATGCGGTCTATTTCTTCTGGTATGGATTTTTCAAAACGGGTTTGGTTGATGACCTGATGCAATGCACTGTAATTGCTTGTTCTTTCATCATCAAACCACCGAAATATGCTCTTGATGTTTTCAGCCAGGTTCCTGAAAAGTTTAAAAACATCACCCCCCAATACTGCCCCGGGGATAGACAATAGCTTCAACTCTCTCGACAGGTTGAAAGCCTGGTCGTGCTGAAAGGTTTGTCCTGCAGACATGATTTGCAGATACTGGTAAGATTGTCTAAGCTCGAGATCGATAAACTGTTTGCGGGTATGTATCCTCAAATTGGCAGCACGCTCCTTCCCGAAATGGGTTCGGGTCTGCTCTTCGAGCAGGTTCCTGACCTTGTCAAATTCAAGCTGAACGGTTGCGGATGCCGGATATAATTTCATGTTAAACCAATGCTAAACTGGGTGCAAAATTAAGCCTAAAAACACTCCTAATCTCATTTCAACATAACTTAGAGACATATTCTCACCGATCAATTGATACACATGAAAATAATCATCCAACTCCTCCTATCTTCATCCCTTTTCATGTCTGCCTGTGCACAACAAAAAAAGCAAGACCAGGTATCTGACAGCAAAAAAATAAAATCAACTCCCATGAATACAGAAAAAATCACCTTTGGAAACGGTTGTTTCTGGTGTACTGAAGCCATCTTCCAGCAAGTCAAAGGCGTGGTAAAATCAACCAGTGGCTACAGCGGAGGTCATGTTGAAAACCCTACCTACGAACAGGTTTGTGAAAAAAACACCGGTCATGCCGAGGTGATTCAAATTGAATACAATCCTGCAGAAGTAACCGTGGATGAACTATTGGAAGTGTTTTGGCAAACACATGACCCAACCACCTTGAACCGTCAGGGTAATGATGTGGGGCCGCAGTACCGCAGTGTTGTTTTTTACCATACAGAACAACAAAAGGAAAGAGCAGAATTTTACAAGAAAAAATTGGATACATCAGGTGCTTTCGACAATCCTATCGTAACCACCATCGAACCTTTTACCAATTTTTATGTGGCGGAAAACTACCACCAGGATTATTACAACAGAAATGGGAACCAGCCATATTGTTATTTTGTCATCAGACCCAAAATGGAAAAATTCGAGAAGGCATTCAAGGACAAAATGAAAAAATAACCCTAAAGCATGAGAAAAACATACCGATTATTTTGGGTCATCGTCATTCAGATGGCTATATCAGCCCCATTGAAAGCCCAATTGAACAGCCAAGCAAAGTCCTATACCAGGGCTGATACATTGAGGGGTTCCCTGAATGAAGCAAGGAATTGGTGGGATGTGCAACACTATGCGGTCTATGTTGAGCCTGATTACGACAACAAAACCATCAAAGGAAAGGTAGACATCAGGTTCAAAGCGTTGGGCCCCGGCAAAACCATGCAGATTGACTTGCAGGAACCCATGCAATTGGGTAAGGCATATATCGGTGATAAGCCAATGACTTTCAAAAGGGATGGCAATGCGTTCTTCATCAATGTTTCAGATGCCTTGCCCAAAGACAGCATCTTTACGCTGGCACTTCAATTTCAAGGAAACGTAACAGTTGCCAAACGTCCGCCTTGGGATGGTGGTTGGATATTTTCTAAAGATAAACTCGGCAGGCCCTGGATGAGCGTTGCCTGTCAGGGGCTTGGCGCAAGTGTTTGGTTCCCGTGCAAGGACCACCAAAGCGATGAGCCAGATCAAGGATCTACATTGAAAATCAATGTTCCTGATTCATTGATGGCGGTAGGTAATGGCAGGTTGATCAGCAAAGAAAAATACAAGCAAGGCTGGACTGCTTACCAGTGGGAAGTGAAAAACCCGATCAACAACTACAATATCATTCCATACATAGGCAAATATGTCTCCTTCAGCGAATCCTATCCTGGAGAAAAAGGGAAACTTGACTGTGATTATTGGGTCCTGGATTACAACCTCGACAAAGCCAAAAAACAGTTTGCCCAGGTAAAGACCATGTTGCAGGCATTTGAACATTGGTTCGGGCCCTATCCTTTTTATGAGGATGGCTTCAAGTTGGTGGAATCACCCCATCTTGGCATGGAGCACCAAAGTGCCGTTGCTTATGGCAATGGGTTTCAAAACGGATACAGGGGCAGGGATCTTTCTGGAAGCGGATGGGGATTGAACTGGGATTTCATCATTGTCCATGAAAGTGGTCATGAATGGTTCGGCAACAATATCACCACCAATGAAGTGGCGGACATGTGGGTACACGAGGGATTTACCAACTATTCTGAAACCATTTTTACTACCCATCATTATGGGAAAGATGCTGGGAACGCATATGTTCAGGGAACAAGGAAACTGGTACAAAACGATCTGCCCATCATTGGAAAATATGGCGTAAATGAAGAAGGCTCAGGAGACATGTATTACAAAGGAGGCAACCTGGTGCACCTGATTCGTCAATTGTTTGATGATGATGAAAAATTCAGGTTGGCCTTAAGAGAGATGAACAAACGCTTTTACCATGCTACCACGACATCAGCAGCAGTAGAACAATTCTGGAGTGGACAACTAAAACGCGACCTCTCTCCTCTTTTTGACCAATACCTGCGCTCAACCAAAATACCAACCCTGCAGATTGAAAAAGATGGCAATAAAATCAAATACAGGTGGGCAGATTGCAACAACAATTTCAATATCCCCTTAAGGGTGATTGTTGATGGAAACCCAGTGTGGATTGAGCCTACTACAACCTGGAAAATCTATAAAGGGAAATCAACCATCAATAGTTTTGAGCCTGATAAGAATTTCTTCGTTGGATTTGCGGCATTACAATAACCGGCCAGCCTTGACAAATCTCCTGCTCCAATAGGCCTCATCTAAATCACTGATGACCACGCCCATGGAAGTGGATGCGTGAACAAACTTGTTATTTGAAATATACATTCCCACATGAGAAATGCTTCTGCCGGCAGCAAAGAAAACCAGATCCCCTTCTTTCAAATCCTGCCTAGAAATCTCTTTGCAATAATCGGCCTGCTCCCTTGATGTCCGGGGAAGGGATACGCCAAATGCTTCGTTGGTGAGCCCCTGGACAAAAGCAGAACAGTCAATCCCCTCTTTTGAATTTCCCCCAATCCTGTAAGGGACAGCCCACCACTGGTGAACATACTCAATGAGCTTTTTGTTGGTCAATTTTTCCACTTCTATATCCAACAAGACTGCATACCTGAAGACAACAGGTGGAATGTATTCAATGCCCTGTAAATCATTCAGGTAAGTACCTTCTGACCTGTCCTCAATGGAGCCAATTGAACCTGCATTACGATCCTGTGTTTGATCAGACTTAGGGCCTTTGGGATTGAGGGAAATAGCAATATTGTCAAAAAAAGGAGAATTGTTGGTACGGTTGCTCTTGACAGGTGAAGGCCTGAAAAGGGCACAGGATTGTAAAAGGCCTGCCACACAAAAGAAAAACAATATTTGACTCCGGTTCAATGTCATTCGCGTTGTGGAAAAACCCTTTCCTGCTTTTGATGTTTATTTACGAAATTTGATCTCTTCTCCCCACTACAACTACCATGTCACGTTTCTCACATCTACACGTTCATACCCAATATTCTTTGCTGGATGGAGCAGCAAGCATTGGTGCCTTATACAAAAAGGCCATCAATGACAACATGCCCGGGCTGGCCATTTCTGACCATGGCAACATGTTTGGTGTCTTCCAGTTTGTTGCGGAAGCACACAAACACCGTACCGACCCGAACGACAAAAATAGTCCATTGAAGGTAAAACCAATCGTTGGATGTGAATTTTACATTACTGAGAACCGGCACAGGAAAACATTTTCAAAGGAAGAGAAGGATCCCAGGCATCATCAAATCCTCCTGGCCAAAAATGATATAGGGTATAAAAATCTGGTAAAACTAACCTCCCTTGGATACATCGAGGGAATGTACAGCAAATATCCAAGGATTGATAAAGAGCTGATTCACAAGTATCACGAAGGTCTTATCGCAACTACTTGTTGCCTTGGGGCCCTTGTTCCGCAGACCATCATGCGAAAAGGAGAACAAGACGGCGAGAATGAATTCAAATGGTGGTTGAATATTTTTCAGGATGACTATTATGTTGAACTGCAGCGGCATGGCATGCCTGAGCAGGAAAAAGTCAACCAGGTACTGCTGAAGTTTGCGAAGAAATACAATGTAAAGGTCATTGCCTCCAACGACTCACATTATGTTGACCAAAAAGATTTCAATGCCCATGATATCCTCCTCTGCATCAATACGGGAGAAAAAGTAGCCACTCCCGCAGCAAGGGAGTTCTCAGATGATGACGTCAGTCTGAAGAACAAGCGGTTTGCTTTTCCAAACGACCAGTTCTACTTCAAGACCACCGCTGAAATGACTTCAGTCTTTCACGACCTTGAAGAAGCCATCGACAATACCAACGAAATTGTAGACAAAGTCCAGGTGCTTGACCTCAAAAGGGATATCCTTCTCCCCCATTTTGTGGTGCCCAAGAATTTTGCAACGCAGGATGAATACCTTGAACACATCACCTGGGAAGGGGCAAAAAAAAGATACGATGTCATCACCCCAGAAATTGAAGAACGCCTCAATTTTGAGTTGTTCACCATCAGAACCATGGGGTTTGCCGGCTACTTCCTCATTGTATCAGACTTCATCAAGGCAGGAAGGGACCTTGGTGTTTTTATCGGCCCCGGAAGGGGTTCTGCAGCAGGTAGCGTAGTGGCTTTCTGTATAGGGATCACCAATATAGACCCCATCAAGTACAAGCTCCTCTTTGAGCGTTTTCTCAATCCGGACAGAAAGTCCATGCCCGATATAGACACAGACTTCGATGATGAAGGAAGGCAGAAAGTGATTGATTATGTGGTGGACAAATACGGTAAGAACCAGGTGGCTCAAATCGTCACTTATGGTACCATGGCCGCCAAAATGAGCATCAAAGATGTTGCCCGCACCATGGACCTCCCCCTGATTGAATCCAATATCCTGGCAAAGCTGGTTCCTGAAAAACCGGGCATCAGCCTCAAAAGACTTTTGCATGCGTCACTCAAGGGTGATGACAGCCTGGCTGAAAAAGAAACACTGAACCAGGATGAGATTGAAAATGCCAAGATGCTCCGCGAGATTTATGGTGGCACAGACATCAGAAGTCAGGTACTGCATGAGGCAGAGATCCTTGAGGGTTCTGTGCGAAATACTGGTATTCACGCTGCAGGCATCATCATTGCCCCCAGGGATTTAACAGATCTCTTGCCGGTTTGCATTGCCAAGGATTCACCCATGTGGGTTACACAAATTGAAGGCAGTGTGATTGAAGATGCCGGTGTAATCAAGATGGACTTCCTTGGACTGAAAACGCTGAATGTGATCAAGACATCCCTGGCGCTCATCAAGATGAACTATGGTATTGAGATCGACATCGACAAGATCCCATTGGATGATGAAAAGGCTTTCAGGCTCTACCAACAAGGTGAAACCATTGGCACCTTCCAGTTTGAAAGCCCAGGGATGCAAAAATACCTGCGGGACCTTAAACCCGACAAGTTTGAAGACCTGATTGCCATGAATGCCCTGTACAGGCCAGGACCGCTGGAATATATTCCCAACTTCATCAACCGTAAACACGGTCGCGAGGCCATTTCATACGACCTGGATGAGATGCAGGAATACCTGGAGGAAACCTATGGCATCACTGTATACCAGGAGCAGGTGATGTTGCTGGCACAGAAGCTTGCTGGATTCAGCAAGGGCGATGCGGATGTATTGCGCAAGGCCATGGGTAAAAAGCAGAAATCTGTTCTTGATAAAATGAAGGGGCAATTCATTGGAAATGCACTTCAGAAGGGATTTCCGGAAGAAAAACTTCAAAAAATCTGGACAGACTGGGAAGCATTTGCCCAATACGCGTTCAATAAATCACACAGTACCTGCTATGCATTTATTGCCTATCAGACAGCATACCTGAAATCACATTACCCCTCAGAATTCATGGCGGCAGTACTGAACCATGCCGGTTCCATTGAAAAAATCACCTTCTTCATGGAAGAGTGCAAAAGAATGGGGCTCAATGTGCTTGGCCCGGACATCAATGAATCGCTGCAGAGTTTTGCTGTAAACAAGAAAGGTGAAATCAGGATAGGACTTGGTGGATTGAAAGGTGTGGGTGAAGCTGCTGTAGAGTCCATCATTGAAGAAAGGGAGAAAAATGGGCATTATGTATCTATTTATGAGCTTGTCAAGAGGGTCAACCAAAGAACCGTAAACAAAAAATCATTGGAAAGCCTGGCCATGTCCGGAACATTTGATTGTTTCCCTGAATTGCACAGGGCCCAGTATTTCTATCAGGCACCAGGAGACAGTTCCAATGGCCTGGAGAAGATCATCAAATACGGCAATATATGGCAGGGCCAGTCCAACTCCAACCAAAACACCTTGTTTGGAGACCTTTCACTGGTTCAGGAAATCCCCCCACCCAAGGTGCCAGATTGCCCACCCTGGTCACTGACCGAAATCCTGGATAAGGAGAAAGATGTAACGGGCATGTTCCTCAGTGGCCACCCCCTCGATCATTACCGGTTTGAGTTGAAATATTATGGCATCATGCCCATCAATGATTACAATGAATTCAAGGGGGGCATCGAACTTCAAAAAAGCCCTAACCAGGCATTGAAACTGGCAGGATTGGTCACCTCGGCCCAACACAAGATTTCAAGGGCCGGTAAAAAATATGGCAGCATCACCATAGAGGATTTCTCAGGTAAAGTGGAAATCACCCTTTTTGGCGACATGTACGTGAAATTCTCCAACTATTTTGTTGCGGGCAGCTGCATTCATGTAAAGGGTAATTTTGAAAAATGGGAAAGCAGGAATGAATGGAATTTCAGGGTTTCAGAGATTTGTTTGCTTGAAACCATCAAAAGGGCCTTCACCAGACAATTGCAACTCACCCTGCAGGCGGGAAGCATTACTGAATCCTATGCCACTTTTCTACAGAACAACCTGAAGAAAAACCCAGGAAAAACCAGGCTGAAACTGATCATGATTGACCAGGTTGAAAGATTGAGGGTTCAGATGAAAACAACGGAGAAGGGATTTGAAATGAATGACGAAATGGCCGATTTTCTCGAAAACAACCCCCTGATTGAGGTACAAGTTGACGCTGTATAAATCAAACATGACTTTTTATGAAATATTAAAAAATGGAACTAATTTTGCATTTCACTTGATTATCTAACATACAATCCAAATACATGGCAAAAGAATTTACAGACGGCAATTTCCAGGCTGAAGTACTGGACTCAGATAAACTCTCTATGATCGATTTTTGGGCAGAATGGTGTGGCCCTTGCCGCGCTATCGGACCTGTTGTTGAGGAACTTAGCAAGGAGTTTGAAGGAAGGGTTAACATTGGAAAAGTAAATGTGGACCACAACCCACAACTTTCCATGAACTATGGCATCACCTCTATCCCGGCTATTCTTTTCATCAAAAACGGTCAGGTGGTAGACAAGCTTGTAGGCGCACAACCCAAGCACAACTTTATTAAGCGGATTGAATCGCACCTATAACCCGCAATTGTATTAATTTTGAAACCGTCCCCCAGTGGCGGTTTTTTTTATTTCCCATGGCAACCATTCGCAAGCAGAGCATTTATTCCTCTATCTATATCTACGCAGGCTTTGCGATTGGAGCCTTCAATGTATTGTTCCTCTTTCCAAAATTCTTTACACCTGAAGAGTTTGGGCTTACCCGGATCCTGATGGACATTGCGTTGATCCTTTCCATGATTTGTACTGCAGGAATGTTGCCAGTGGCCTTCAAGTTTTACCCTTTCTACAACCATTATTTGCCTAAAGAGAAAAACGAATTGCCCACGATGGTTTTGATGATCGGTATCTTGATGTGTTTGCTGCTTTACTTTTTCTTCCCTCTCCTTGAACCAATTACCTTAAGAAAATTCGCAAACCGGTCTCCTATTCTAGCCAATCACCTCAGGCTGGTGATTCCATTGACCTTTTCCCTGGTTGCATTCTCCATGCTTGAGGTATTGGCCTGGATCATTGGAAAAACAATTCTTGCCAATTTCTTGAAGGAGTTCATCTTCCGGGTCATTGTACTGCTTACCATTTTGGCATGGGTCTTTGGCATTGTAAAAGAATACTCATTTTTCATTGAGTTCTATGCATATCTCTACTTCATTCCCGCATTGATACTTGCATGGGTCCTGATTCGCAGCAAATCATATCATCTGGTATTTTCAAAAAGCAATGTCACCCAAAAACTATCCGGTACGATGTTCAAATTTGGAGGTGCTTATTTCCTAGGAAATTTACTGAATGTGGTTGCCAAGACAAACGACACAATCATTATAGCATCTCAATCTACAGGTGGCCTTGCAGATGCAGCCATCTTTACCATTGCCACCTACCTGATTACTGTCATGGATGTGCCACAGCGCAGCATGATATCTGCAGCAATTCCACAAATTGCACAGGCGTGGAAAGACAAGGACCTAGCAAAATTGGACAGACTATACAAAAAAACTGCCTTGAATTTACTCGTGATTGCATCCGGAATCCTTGGAACAGTCATCCTGAATTTACCGGCTTTCGTCCATGTGCTAGGACCAACTTATGCTAGTATTTCTATTTTGATGTTGATTTTAGGAATAGGCAAGCTTATTGATCTTGGAACTGGAATGAATGCCCATATTTTACAACTTTCAAAACATTGGAAAATTGATCTTTTCTCCAACATGTTCTTTGTACTTGTTTCCATTGTTCTCAATTATTTACTTACCAGGTCTTATGGCATTATTGGAACGGCCGTTGGAAGCCTGATTGCAGTAATTCTCTTTAATTTCATCCGGTTCTATTTTATCAAGAGAATTTATGGGCTCCAACCTTTCTCTTGGAGAAATGGTTTCACACTCTTGACTGCAGCCGGGCTTACATTTGTACTGTACTGCATCGAATTCCATGATTTTATCTGGATCAACCTGGCACTAAAATCGGTGTTTTTTATCATGGCGTTTGCTTTCATCATCATCCGATTCAATGTTTCTCCTGATATCACTGAACTCTATTCCATGGCCAGAAGCAGGCTGATGCGCCGCAGGTCTTGAATATTATTGTATATTGCCCAATAAACCAAACTGACATAGCTATGATGTGGGAAAACCTGAGCCGTGGACTTCTGGGGATGTTGTTTTTGATAGGCCTTTGCTATGTATTGAGCAACAACAGGAAAGCCATCAATTGGAAACTAGTATCCATTGGTATCATCGCCCAGATTGGGTTTGCCATCGGAGTGCTTTCAAAGGGAAAATACAATTTCTTCAGGATCGTCATCCAGTGGTTTTCCGACAAATTTGTTGAAATCATCAACCTTGCACACAAGGGAATTGAGTTCATGTTTGGTAACCTGGCCGATGCTTCAGGAAGCTGGGGGTATACATTTGCCATACAAGCGCTACCCAATATCATATTCTTCGCTGCCCTTTCCTCCTTGTTCTATTACCTCGGCATCCTTCAAAAAATCGTTTACTTCTTTGCCTTGATGCTGAGCAAGCTCAAGGTTTCAGGAGCAGAAAGTGTCTCTACGGCAGCCAATATTTTCCTGGGTCAGACAGAAGCGCCCCTGATGGTAAGGCCTTTTCTGGAGAAAATGAACAGGAGCGAAATCCTTTGCATCATGGTAGGTGGCATGGCCAATACTGCCGGATCTGTACTTGCCGCTTATATTGGCTTCCTTGGTGGAAATGACCCCGCACAACAGCATTTCTTCGCCTTGCACTTGCTGAGCCAGTCCATCATGAGTGCCCCCGCTGCTATTGTATGTTCAAAAATTCTTTTTCCCCAGACAGAAAAAATTGATGAACGCATCATCGTATCCAAAGAGAAATTCGGGGAAAATGCCCTAGATGCCATTTCATTGGGAACCACGGATGGTTTGAAACTTGCGGTAAATGTAGGCGCCATCTTGATTGTTTTTACCGCACTGATGTATGTGCTTAATTGGGTACTGGGCTCCGTAGGTTATTATACTGGAATCAATAGTCTGGTGGCCAATTTCAGCAAGGGCAGATACGATGCATTATCATTCCAAATGATTTTGGGTTATCTCTTCTCTCCGATTGCATGGCTGATTGGCGTCAGTGAACGGGACATGGTGTCTGTGGGTCAATTGTTGGGCGAAAAAACAATCATCAATGAGTTCCAGGCCTATATCACTTTCGGAAAAATGAAAGCTGAAAACCTGATCACAGATCCAAAGTCCATCCTGATCACCACGTATGCCTTGTGTGGCTTTGCCAATATCGCCTCCATCGGCATTCAGATAGGCGGCATCAGCCAACTGGCGCCGGGGCAAAGGAAGAACCTGACCGAACTGGGCTTTAAGGCCTTGATTGGCGGAACCATCGCCTGTCTGATGTGTGCCTGTATTGCAGGAGCACTCGGATAGCCAACATTCATTTTAATGGAACATTTGCATTTTTGGGTCTAACTTTATGCCGGCCTGCATGTTAAGTATCCTATGGCATTGGTTGGAAAAAGACCCATATCAGCAATCATCATCCTTCTCTTTCTGGCTATTCAGTCTCAAGGGCAGCAAACCATTGAGGTCATTCAAGGGCAACTTACGGCTACCACCAGACCCATCAAATCATGGAAAGCGGATATTACAGACCCTGTGCTGAAAATCAACACCAGGGATGAAAAAGGACTGATTCACGCCCAGGACCTGGAGCCTTTGGTATTCACACAATATGGCTTAAAAACCAGGGAAGAAGACCTGCTTTGGCAAAAGGATGCAAGAGGTTTTCAAAAAACCCAGCTTTCCAATTTGAGAAATGCACCGATGAACCTGATCCCTGTTGAGAGAAATGGTGGTTACATTGACAAGGCACTGGATGGCCAGGGCTTTAGCAACATCAATCCTGCAGATCCCAGCATTGCAGTAGGGCCAAACCATATCATCCAGATGATCAATGGGAACAATGGCAGTGCTCTTTTCAGCATCTACGACAAATCAGGAAATACTGTTTTCCCTCAAACCTACATGGACCAAATGCCGGGCAGCAGCTACAACGGTGGTGGTGATTGCATTGCCTGGTACGACCAGTTAACCGACAGGTTTATCATGTCAGAATTTGGTGATAGTTCCAAGACGGGCATCAAGATGAACAGTTTAATCATGGCGGTTTCTGCGAGCAACGACCCCACCGGTGCATGGTTCATCTATGAATTTTATTGTGATAATTTTTTCCCAGACTATCCCAAGTTTGGCAATTGGCATGATGCCTGGTATGGCGTAACCAGGGATTTTTCAGATCAATATCTGGGCAATTCGGTTTGGGCTTTCGATAAAAACAAGATGCTCTTTGGTGCAGCCAACCCCACCGTTCAACGCCTGAGATTGACTGATCC
>CAITQQ010000198.1 GCA_903894575.1 uncultured bacterium | reverse complement strand
TTGCCCAGCTTGCTTTCTCCCATGCCATAGAAGAAAAACTGAAGGAACCAGGTAGTACCTGCAATGGCTGAAAAAATATAATTCTTGAACAGTGGTGTTGATGCATTGGTATAGTCGCCGAAAGACTTGTTTCTTGCATTGAGGATCATGCACCAAATGAAATTGGTGGTAAGTCCACCCCACAACAAAACAACATAGACCACATTGTTTCTGTACAGAAATTCACCTTCCCCGGGGTTGGCCGCTTTCCATGCATCGTTGGCGATGGTGGCCATGGATTGTCCTGCCTCCAATCCAAAATTGAAACAAGCACTGAGGATACCGGAAACAATTCCCACAAACATGCCCAGGGCAAATTTGTATTCGGTTTTGACTTCAGCCCCATGAGGGTCTGTACCCACTGATTTCAATTCTTTTTCTTTCATCATTCCAGCCTTTCCGCTGACGATGATGCCCAGCACACAAATGACCAGGCCTGCAATGATGGTCAGGCCCCACTGGGAACTAATCATGGCGCTAAAAGTATCCTTGCCTTCAACAGGATTGATATCGTAATACATGGCCGGGATGATGGCACCAAAGACCATGCAAAGCCCCAGAATGATGCTGCTTCCCAGCGAAACGCCCAGGTACCGCACACCAAGGCCATAGGTCAATCCACCGATTCCCCAGAGGATACCAAACAGAAAAGTAATCCCGAGGATTGATCCTCCAGATCCACTGATGATCTCTGCAAACCCGGGGATGGTAAGGTATGCAGCAAGGGGTGGCACAATCAACCAGGAGAAGAGTCCGCCTACAATCCAGTAAGACTCCCACTGCCAGCCTTTTACTTTTTTATAAGGGATATAGAAACTACCAGAGGCAAAGCCTCCAATGAAATGAAAAATTATACCGAGCAGTACTTGCATATGTTGGGTTTAAGGGAATCTGAATGCACTAAAATAATTCACTTTGGGCAGTAACCATCCCGTTCCGTCATTGTTTTTTTTGTTGATGACGGGCTGAAGCATAAACCAGGTTTTCATCTGGCGGAACAAAAGGAAAAAACAGGCTGGAAACATAGCCAACCACCATCAATACCAGATGACTGTATACGCCCAGCATCAGTTTGTGGTGCGTAAAATTCAACGATCCCAGGTCAAGCAACAAACGCTCCTCACCAGGCAACCCAATTGGGGTTGAGGTCAGAAAAGCATAGCTCGTGAAAAGAATGCAGGCCACAATACCGATATTGATTCCTTTCGTATTTACCCTTCTGCTGAAAAGCCCCAACAGAAAAATTCCGACGATGCCTCCGGAGAAAATTGCATAGACCGTAAAAATGATGCCCAGGACACCTTCGTTGCCTGCATTCAGGTAGATGGCGGCAACGCCCATAGACAGCAATCCGGACACAAATACAAAAATCTTGCTGGCCCTGAGGTATTCTTCATCAGCCTTTCCTTTTCGGAATTTCTTGTAATAATCTTCAATACCTACTGCTGCCATGGAATTGAGGTCTGCGCTGAGGCTGCAAATAGCTGCGGAGATCAATGCGGCAACGATAAATCCAACCAAGCCAATGGGCAATTCAGAAATGATAAAATGGGGGAAGACTGCTTCCGCCTGGAGTCGATTGGCCATGGGATGTTGCTGATAATAGACAAAAAGCAGGGTGCCAATGAACATGAACATGATCCATACCGGAACGGTGAGCAAGATGCCCATCATGGATGCCCGAATCGCAGACCTGTCATCTTTGGCGGAGAGATACCGCTGTACAACTGTTTGGTCTGTGGCGTATTTCTGGATGGCATAAAACGCCCCATTGATCACCATCACGATCAGGGTCAGTTTGCTGAAAGAAAATTCATATGGACCAAATCCTGACCTGCCATGCATCGCAGCAATATTGAGGGCCTCCGGTAAACCGCCATTGATGGAATACAGCAAGATGCCTACACAAACAATCCCGCTGATGAACAACATGAATCCCTGAAAAACATCCAGCCAGACAACGGCCTGCATGCCTCCTGCCCAGTTCACCACAATCAGTATTGCACCAACAACAAGGAGAATGATTTCAGGCGAGAGGCCCGTCATCCTGTTGATGGCCACCGCAATGAGAAACAATACAGTTCCCATGCCTGCAAATTGCCGCAAGACAAAAGAGGAGGAACTGTAATATCGCGCAAATGGCCCGAAGCGTTTTTCAAAATATTCGTAGGTGCTCAAACCTATTGTTCTTCTGTACAGTGGGACAATGTATCCAATGGCAAATACCAATACAACGGGTACCATCAACCCCTGCACCAACAACAACCAATTGCTGGTGAACCCCTGCGCAGGATAACCGAGAAAGGTAACACTGCTGATCAGCGTTGACAACAGTGACATCCCCAAGGCCCAACCTGGAAAATTTCCTTTGGAAAGAAAAAACTGCTCGGTGGTAGCCTGCTTTCTCGCAAATCGCAAACCCAAAAAAAGGGTTGCACCCAATACGAGGATGATGATGAGCAAGTCGATGGGATGAAGTGATCGCATGTGCAGCAGCTTAATGATTGTTGATGGAAAATATATTTGCGATGTAGTCTGGCAGCGGATAACTGCCCGGCTTGACCGTGATCGTATAATGTTGATTGGCATCCTGCAGCCGCACTACACCCCTTCCCATCACCGCACCAGGAATCCATAAAGGCAGGTTCATTTCATCCAGGATTGCCTTTGCTGTTGATCCACCTTCGATCAAAATTTCTCCTACAGTTGTCGACGATAAAAGCGCATGGATGATAGAAGCCATTTTCTGTCTCAGGAACAATGCTGCATATGAATCCTGGTGTTGAAGCGCTGGATCAAATGCAATCACTGCCCTTTTATTTTCGCTGATTGCCTTTGCACAATGGCTCAACCAATTCTCTATACCAATTCCCTCTAGGATGGGCCCATCAATGTAATGAACCAAATCGCTTTCGATAGCAAGGGCTTGAATGCAAGCAACTGATGACTGAAAACTTGTACCGCTGATGTAGAGAAAAGGTTGTTCAGGTGAGGATAAAACTGCTGGCAATACAGTGCCATAGCGCTGTTCCAAAATCGCTTGAAAAAAATCTCCGCCGCCAGCCAGCATCATCCCATGATCAATCCTGGATACCCATTTCTCAAGATCTTCCCTGCAGCTTGCTTCACCAACAATGATTCCTGTTGCTGGCAATGCATCATTGTAATGCATCACATGTAGATCCACATCTTGGCCTGAAAGCAGGTCAACAACATTTGATGTTTTTCTGGGAAATTCGGGATCATTGGAAAAAGCTGTCTCTGACAATAGTTTGCCATTGACAAAATACTGACCATCCCTGATGACGCGCCCCATGGAAGGATTTTGCGGAATAAAAAGCACCCGCGGGTATCCCAATTCATGCATTTGCAGCAAGAGTTCTTCCATTAAATGCCCACGCAAAACAGAATCTGTTTTTTTATACACCATCTCATTTTTTGCTAATGCGATGGGCGCGAGAAATTGTTGTGTTACTGTTAATGCACTGGCCAAATCCATAGACCGGCTATCCGTACAATGAACAATGGCTTCAGCAGGATCTGGCGCCTCTGGAACAAGGGTGAGGATTGTTTTTAATCCATGTTGCTTGCACATCCCTGCAAGTTCTGCAGCACCCGTCAGATCATCTGCAAAAACCCTGATCATGGTTTGTTGAGGTAGAGTTTAACGGCAGATTCAATGGCCAGTTTTAATGCGTCTGGGCTGGCAATCCCCCTGCCTGCAATTTCAAATGCAGTGCCATGATCAACAGAAGTCCTGATGATGGGCAAGCCCAAGGTAATGTTCACGCCCTTGACACTGTCCATTTGTTGCTTTTCAACATTCCATTTGAAGCCTGCCAATTTGAAGGGGATATGCCCCTGATCGTGGTACATGGCCACTACACCACCATAATATCCTGTTGCAGCTTTTGCAAACATCGTATCGGGAGGAACAGGCCCTTCCACGTCAAAACCCCTATCCAACAAGGCTTTGACGGCAGGAGCAATCTCCAGGTCATCTTCAGTACCAAAAAGTCCCTGATCACCAGCATGGGGATTCAAGCCTGCAATGCCAATTTTTTTGTTGGTCTCTCCCAGGCGATGCATGCCATCGAGCAAGAGCTCAGTCACCTGAATGATGCGATCCTGCTTCACCAAGTCACAAGCCTGTCTTAAAGAAACATGCGTTGAAACATGGATCACCTTGATATGGTCTTCCACCAACAGCATCGCATACTTTTTGGTGCCGGTATAATGCGCATAAATCTCTGTATGGCCTGCAAAAGAATATCCTGCGTCGTGAATGGCTTTTTTGTGGATGGGCCCGGTAACCGTGGCATCCAGCTTACCCTCCATCGCCAACTCAATGACTTTTTTTACCGACTGGAAGGAAGCCTCACCACATTTTGCATTCACTTCTCCCCATTGCAAATCTTCAAACGAAGCAGTATGAAGATCCAGCACATTGATGCAGCCATCACCAAACCTTGCCTCTTCAATCTCTTGAATGAGATTAAAATTTGCGGGAATAGAAAGATGATTCGCAATATGCTTGAATACTTCCGCCTCACCAACCAGGATGGGCCTGCAGACTTCATAGATGCCCGAATCCATCAGGGTCTTCACGGCAATCTCAGGACCAATGCCAGCAGGATCACCCATGGTGATGCCAATCAGTGGTAAATTATTCATAACCTTTTGCTTTAAAATCAGCGTATTGTTTTTTCAACAGCAAGGCATCTGCTTCATTGCCTTTTGTAAGTGGAGGCATCATGAACGAGTCGCCAATACCATTGATCTTCAACATCTCTTTCAATGCCCATAGGGAATCTCCCAGGGTTCTTCCTTGTTGGTATACCATTCCCAACTCATCGGTGATGCGTTGATAATGCTCTGCATCATTTCCAGTTATCGCATTTTCCAGGAGTTTTGCATACCACCTTGGTTCAATATTTCCTGCACTGGGAACAATGCCATCACTGCCATTTTCAAGCGCTAGCGAAGACTTTGCAGCGGAACCCATGAAGTGACTGAAATCTTCCCGGTCTTTCCACAGAGACAATGCATCCATCAGCCGCGGATCGTTTTGTTCAGAGTCCTTGAAACCCGCAATATTGGGATGTTGGCTGAGTGCATCAATCAAATCAAGAGGTATGCTCACATGTGTGGTGATCGGAATATTGTACAAAATCAAGGGAAGCGGACTCTTGTCTGCAAGCGCTTGATAATAAGAAAACATCTGGTCTTTTGTCAGTGCATAAAAATAAGGCAAGGTAGCTACCAACGCATCTGCACCATGATCGGCAGCATGCCTGGCGAGCTGAATGGAATCATCCAGTGAAAAAGAGGAAATTCCAACATAGAGATCTCCATATTTTTTTTGCTTTGCTGCCACTTCGATATAGCGCAACCGCAACGGCAACGGCAGTGAAGGCGCCTCGCCGGTTGTTCCCATGATGAAGGATTGCACCTCACCTTCAGTCATGCGATTCATCAGTTTTTCAACGGCATCTTCATCCAACTGGTGGGATGCGTTGAGGGGTGTGACCAAAGGCACTACCACACCTGCAAATCTTTTGTTCTTCTTCATCAGAATGTTTTTTCGTAAATATTGATGGCGTCTTCCAATAAAACTGTCCTTGGATTGTTCTTCAGCAGACGCTGTATTTTCATGGCTTCTTGGGCCAATATCGGAATATCAGTTTGTGTCACCCCCATGGAACGGAGGTTTTCTGGAACATTGCAGGCCCTCATGATTTCACGAATCCTTACAATTCCCTTCAGCGCCATTTCATGCAGGTCTGCATCAGGTGCAACCCCCAAAGCACCTGCAACAGCAGCATATTTTTCAACAGCAGCAGGAACATTGAATTCCATCACATGGGGAAGCAATACAGCATTCGAAAGTCCATGTGCCACATGGTACATGGTGCCCAGCGGATAGGCCAATGCATGCACCGCAGCTGTGTTCACCGGGCCCAAACAGAATCCACCGTTCATGCTACCCATGGAAAGTTTTTCCCTGGCCTCCAGGTTATTTCCGTCCAATACAGCATCCACCAGGTTGGCTGCAATCAGGCGTATTCCTTCCAATGCAAATACATCAATGAAAGGGTTTGAAAATTTGTTGGTGTATGCCTCAATGCAATGGGTCAATGCATCAAGCCCTGTTGCAGCGGTCACAGCTGAAGGAACAGAACTGGTCAATACAGGATCAACCAAAACAAGGTCTGGAACCAGGAAAGGGCTGATGATTCCTTTTTTTTGACCATCCGCATCATCAATCAAAATGGCATTGGGAGAAACCTCGCTTCCTGTGCCAGAAGTGGCCGGCACACAGATGAGTTTTTTTGTTCTTTTTTTCAACAATCCATTGCCCACCACATCATGTACCGTTTGATCATTGTCAAGCAAGGCTGCCAATAATTTAGCGATATCCAACACGCTCCCGCCACCGATGCCCAATACCGTGTCTGGATGAAATGGGGTAAAATAATCAAGCAGCCGATGAAGGTCAGCAAAATACGGTTCTGTTGCAATGCGATCATCCAACAATACATCAATACCTTTCTCCGCCAACTGTTGCAATAAAGGGTTGATGGAAGACTGGAGTGCAGGAATGGTGACAATCGCCACACGGCTAGACTTTAAGGAAATCAGCTCATCCACCATCTGCGTGAGGGTATGGTTTCCAAAAACCAACCGGGCGGGAAAATTCACTTGAAGTATATTTTGCATAATGTCCTTTTGGAGCTGGTCAAAACTATTGATTCCCTGCGATTGACTATCCCGAACACACCTGCCTTTTTAAAAAATCCCCGCAACTGGCCAAAACAGAGATCTGCAATTTTGACGCCAATCGCCTCAATGTAAAAAAATAAAATATATTCACTGAATAAACATTGATCGATTTATCCGGATGATGATGAAAAGAACATATACCATAGCCAGTTTGAGCTGCCTGTTTTTCCTGCTGCATGTCCATCCCGTAGTTGCGCAAGAACAAGTGCAACAGTGGAAAAGGTTTGAAATTGTGCTTGACCATGCTGCTGTCGGCAACGCCTTTACAGATATTCAGCTCAGTGCGGTTTTCAGCAACAATGACACCAGTTTTACAGTAGACGGTTTTTACGATGGCAACGATACCTTTCGCATCCGTTTCATGCCACAAGACATTGGCACATGGACCTATGTCACCAAAAGCAATATCAAAACACTCCACAATAAAAAAGGTGGCTTTGAGTGTATTCCTGCAAAAGGAGACAACCATGGCATGGTAAGGGTAAGCAATACCTATCATTTCAGTTATGCAGATGGAAAACAATTTTATCCTGTAGGCACAACCGCCTATGCCTGGAATCACATGGGAAAAACACTTCAATCCATGACGCTTTCATCCCTAAAGAACAGTGGTTTCAACAAAATAAGGATGTGTGTTTTTCCCAAAGACTATAACCTGGTTAAAGAAGAACCTGAGCTCTTTCCATTCCTCTCCACTTCACAAACCGCAGGAGAAACATCCAACAAAACTTGGGACTATACCCGTTTCAATCCTGCATTTTTCAAAACACTTGAAGCGCAGATCGATGCACTGGATCAGCTCGGCATTGAAGCAGACCTGATTCTTTTTCACCCCTACGACAAAGGCCGTTGGGGATTTGATTCCTTGCCGATGGAAGTCAATCAACGTTATCTCAAGTATATCATTGCAAGGCTGGGCGCACAAAAAAACATTTGGTGGTCGATTGCCAATGAGTGGGACCTTGTCAAATACAAAACCCATGATGAGTGGATTGCCCTTTCAAAAGCAGTAGCAGAGAAGGACCCCTATCATCATTTGTCGTCTATTCATGGCAGTACGGCAAAATACATTGAGTACTGGCTTCCTTATTTCACGCATGCAAGCATTCAGGATGAGGCTCCCGTCATGAACTGGGGTGCAGCCGCCATTGTACGAAATGTGTATCAGAAGCCCATCATTTATGACGAGGTGGGATATGAAGGAAACCTCGAGAGCCGTTGGGGCCGGTACAGTGGTGAAGAAATGAACCACCTGATGTGGATGGGGACGATTGGAGGAACCTATGTTACGCATGGTGAATCCTATATGTTCAAGGATGCGACGGATACCATTTTTTGGGCCAAGGGTGGCCAGTTCAAGGGCAGCAGCTGGAAGCGGGCAGGATTCCTCAGAAAGATCCTTGAAGATGCCCCAGGGCCCTTAGAGGCCTCAGATGTAAGCCGTGACATGAAGACCGCAACAAGTGGAAATGGAGATCATCTCATCTATTTTGGAAAAGAAATCAATGAAACCTGGACCTTTAACCTGCCTGTAAAAAATGGCTCCTATGACAAGATTGCTGCAGGTAAAAAATACAAAGTGGAAATCATCGACACCTGGGACATGAGCATTACACCTGTTCCTGGCGTATTTGAAACAGGCGCGCCCAATGATTACCGGGTCTATGACAAGGAAATGAAAAAAATCAGGTTGCCTTTGAAACCCTATCTGGCATTGAGGATAACTGCATTGAACAAATGAGGCGCTAGACTTCAGCGTTTGAGAGAAAAATCAACGCGCCTTTCTGCATTTGTCACTGCAATATTTTACTTCCCCCCAAACCTTTTCCCATTTTTTTCTCCAGGTAAATGGCCTGTTGCAATGCACGCAAACCTTGGTGGGTAAATCCGCTTTTTTAACGCCTTTCATGTTTTCAGGTTATAAAAATAATCAGGTAATTCTTGCAATGCATTAGGCTGTTATCTTTTGCTGATTTTATTGTGTGTAATCTGCCGCTGAAGCGTGCACTTGAAACGCTGTATTGCTGTACTGCGCTTCTGCAAATGTTTTTGGCTCACCCCACTGTTGACCCTCTTTCGCCAAAGGTTGAAACTGCTGCGTTTGAGCGATTTTCTCATCAAGGCAATCACATCAGCCTCGGTAAGCCCAAACTGAAACAAAATGGCCTCAAATGGGGTCCTGTCTTCCCATGCCATTTCAATGATGCGGTCTTGATCGATTTGGTCCATGGAGATGATAACAATAGTCTATTGAAATTGTTGGGGAGGGAATGTGGTTTTCAAATACACATTTTCAGAAGCAGCTTAGGTTTCTTATATTTATATATTCATCTAGAATTGGGGAAATTTTTAATGAAATCGTTTTGGAACTAAAAGCAGATCTGTACTCAATTCACATGGAAGCAAATTGAAAAGATGGAGAATCAGATTGAAATATACACATCAGCCGATGGCAGTACTCAAATCGAAGTTCATTTTGAAGGTGAAACTTTTTGGTTAAGCCTAAACCAGATTTCCAGCTTATTCGAAAAGGATAAATCTTTGATTTCCAGACATTTAAGAAATATTTTTACAAGTGGCGAATTGAACAGAGATTCAGTTGTTGCAAAAAATGCAACAACTGCTTCCGACGGCAAAACCTATGTAGTAGATTATTATAATCTCGATGCGATAATATCTGTCGGCTACCGTGTAAACTCTAAACGAGGCACCCAATTTCGCCAATGGGCCACAAAACGATTAAAAGACTACTTGATTGAGGGTGTGGCAATCAATGACAAACGCTTGGAGCAAAAGAACAAGGAAATACAAGTTCTTCATGATGGCATTCGTATTCTTAGCAGAGCAATTGAAAATCAGGCTGCAAATAATGAAAACTACGCCTGGCTGCATCAATTCAGTATAGGTTTACAACTCCTGGACGACTATGACCACGAGTCTTTGGACGCAAAAGGCAACCATACAACAAAGGCGGAATATCCTGCCATGTCTGAATACATGAAATTGGTTGATCAAATGCGCGCAGAATTCAACTCAGATGTGTTTGGCAAAGAAAAAGATGGTGGATTTGATAGTGCAGTGAATCAAATTATGCAAGGCTTTGGCGAACAAGATGTCTATCCCTCTATAGAAGAAAAGGCTGCCATGTTACTTTATCTGGTGGTAAAAAATCATGCATTTGTGGATGGAAATAAGCGAATTGCCGCTGCCTGTTTTCTTCTTTTCCTGGAGCGGAATAGCTTGCTATACACAAATGTAGGACAGACCATTATCAGTAATGAAGCCCTGGCTTGTTTAACCCTGTTTGTCGCGGCCAGCAAGGCTGATGAAATGGAAACAGTAAAAAAATTATTGATCAGTGTACTGAATAGAAATTCGAAATAAGATATAGAGCAGAAAATTCACTAATGAATTAAAAAATAAGCATGAGTGAGATAAAGGAAATTACCAACGAATTAATAAAATTTAGAAATCACCCCCATTGTCAAAATAGGAAGGACTGAAAGTAATATAGCTAATGTTGTAAAACCATTTTTTTATCACTGTTAAACCAATAAACATGTCTGTTTCTGATCGTTTAAAAGCACTGAAAGAAGAAAAATCAGCTGCTAATTTA
>CAITQQ010000197.1 GCA_903894575.1 uncultured bacterium | reverse complement strand
TGACACAAGGATTGGGTGTTCTGCCCGCCAGGTATTCGTCAACAAAATTTTCAACAACAAACCCACCAAATTCTTCGCGGATATCCAGGATATAATGGGGGAAACCATGGTGGACTGCTGCAGCGCGGGCATCGTTGAAAGAATCAAGGTTGCAGCAACCAGTTTCTTTTTTACTTCCTCCAGAACTGGCGTAGTCCCAGGTTTTCATGGTGATACCAATCACCTCATAGCCTTGTTCGTGCAGCATCAATGCCACAACGGTGCTATCGATGCCACCACTCATTGCCACAAGAACTTTACCGTGCCTGCTCATCTTTTTTTACAAAGTTAACGTAAAAAGGAAGGTTGCTTTAGAAAGAGGATAATTTTGACATTTCGATCGGAAATCGTCAGTCAATCATGTTGTTTTTTACTGCAAAAAATACTAATCCGGCGGTATTTTTGAGCCCAAAACGCTCCATCAGCCTGTCTTTGATGGATTCAACCGTTCTTGGGGATATTTCCATTTTTTGTGCAATTTCTGCAGCGGTGAACTCCATGCAGAGCAGCCTTACCACCTCTTTTTCCTTGTCTGACATGACAATTTCGCTGTTGAGGGATGGAATGGCCTTGTTTCTTGTATTTGATTTTCGGAGCAAAACCCTGTTGACAAAATTATTCAGGTAATACCCTTTTACCATCACTTCCATGATGGCTTTCTTTATTTCAGCCGGATCTGCGTTTTTGAGAAGGTAGCCGTTGGCACCATTTTCCATGAGATGAGAAACAAATCTTTCGTCCTCAAACATCGTAAGGATAAGGACTTTCACATCTGGATAGCGTTTGCTGACCTCTTTGGTTGCTTCGATTCCATCCTTACCAGGCATGCGAAGGTCCATCAACACAACATCGGGTTGTTCTTCACTCAGCCTCGTGAGCAGTTCTTCCCCGTTTTCAGCCTCAAATATGAAGGAAATATTGGTGTATTGCCTTAAGGAAAGAATGACTCCTTTGCGAAAGATTTTATGATCATCGGCTATTCCAACCTTTATGATATTCATTGTGCAATGGTTTGCTTTTTCAGTGATCCATTACAAAGATAGGTGATCAGGCGGTAGTATCAGAAAGGGGCATTTCCAGTGTGACTTTAAAGAAAGTCTGGGATGCATCTTTTTCAAAAAGTACGCTGCCATCCAGTACTTTCATTCTGCTTTGTATGTTTTTCAGGCCCAGTCCCACGGAACTTTTGTTCATTCTTTCGAAGTCTGTTTGTGTGATTCCTTTGCCATCATGGTGCAAACGAATATAAAATATACCATCACTCGTATTCTGTGTGAGGTGAATGAAGCTGGAATTGCTGTGCTTTAGGATATTATTGACCAGCTCCTGTGCTACGCGGAAGATCAGTAATTCTCGCTGTGGTAGCATTCTTTCACGGTAGTCGTGGAAACGACAGCTTGCATTGATGGCGCCAGATCCACTGATTTTTTGGAAAAGGTCATTGATTGCAGACTCAAGACCAAAGTTCTTTAGGGTAGGGGGCATCAGGCTATGAGAGATATTCCGTATCAACTGGATGGTATCGTCTATGATTTGCTTGGCATTGTAGATGCTCTGCAATTGGGTAGAAATATCCTGATGTACAAGGTTATCGTTCAGGTAAAGACGGGCGGTAGCCAGAAGAGGACCTGCGTCATCGTGAAGGTCAGCCGCAATGCGTTGTCTTTCTTCTTCCTGCCACCTGATCGATGCGTTAAGGAGAATTTGTTGTTGTTCCTCTTCCAATCTTTGAAGCTGCTGCTGGTACTTGATGACCTTCCGTTGGTGAAAAACAATAAACACCACCAGTCCAATGGCCAACACCAACATCCCCAAGGTGCCAAAAAACAGCACAGTTGAAACGTTCGAGGAGGATTCTATGGTTTGGAGGAGGGGCATTAGATTCTATGAGTTTTTAATTTTGCTGATTTAATTTCAGATATTATACCTACAAAAAAGAAAGAATACATTAGTATTTTAAAAATTGCCACAATATAACCATAAGTGTCATTGAAGTCAGTATTATTATAGTTGTTCTGAGACATAATGAAAAGAAAAAATGTACCTGCAAAAAAAAGAATTAATCCAATTGCTATCCAAACAAAAGATGTAAAGTAAGTATCTGATTTCAAAATCTTCTCGTACAGTAAAATTATCGAGTTTGATAAAATGAATAATGATTCAAT
>CAITQQ010000196.1 GCA_903894575.1 uncultured bacterium | reverse complement strand
TAAAACATGTCACTCAAGCCTTTGACCAAATTCAAGCAATAAAGGCTTGAGCGCTTTGTATTCAATATCCTGGGTTTTCATTTTTTTATCGATGGCCATGCATGCTGCAATGGCGGAACTCTGACCAAGCACCATGAATACAGGTTCCATCCTGATAGAGCCGAATGCAATGTGCGAGGCAGATAAACATACTGGTACAAATAGGTTTTGAACCTCAGATTTTTTGGGTATAATAGACCGGTAGCTCACTGGAAAAGGACTGGACACACCAGCTTCAACATTACCTTCATTTTTCACAAATCCATTTGCATCAACATACCGTTGGATATGATGAGAATCCATCCCATAAGCTCCAAGACCTACAGCATCATTGACCACTTCAAGCCTCTCACAATTCTTTTGGCTCATCACATGATCACTGACCATACGCCTCGCCTCTCTCACATACAATTGACCCGACCAACCATTGCCATTTTCAAATTCGTCCTTGCACAAACCCCATTTTGAAACAACTGCACGAACTTCTTCGGGAATACGGGGATGATAGGCCAATGTCCACATCAACCCTTGCTGATAATACTTATGGCGCTGGATAATCATGTCCCGCTCCTGATAAGTTGCATCAGGATAAGCATAATTCTGTCCAATAAAATCGGTTGAAAACCCTTTTTGATTATTGGTATCCGTTTTTCGATTGGGCATATCCGAATTGATCCATGGCACCAAGGGATCACCATAATCATACATTTTGTTGACCGGCACAACCCTTGCCTCGTAATTTCTAAACAACAATTCGTAATCCAGTTCATTGTAATACAATGGCTTGCTAAAAGGAATTCTATTGTCAATATGATCTGTCAATGTCATTCGAAAACAATATGCCTGTATCTTATGATCTCCAGTTCCATCAAGATTGGGCTTACCTGACCCAATAAATGGCAATAGACCAGACTGAGGGTTTCCCTTGATCACGTAAGGATCTACGCCCTCAATAAAATTGTGGTAATACGCATTGCGTGAAATGTTATTCCGAAGCGTCAACGCGGTTTTTCCAGCTTGCACCCCATTCAAAGATTCACCATATTGACTGTTGGCCTCTCGTCCTACAGTGTAACTGACGCCAGCTGCAGCCATCAGATCCCCTTCATATGTGCAATCAATGAACATTTTTCCTATATAAACCTCCCCGGATTCCATCTGAATCGATTGGATGGTTTTGTTCATCATAACAACACCATTTTGTCGGTTCAAACGTTGATGATATGACAGGGTAATATTTTTCTCTTTGCTCAACATCGCCTCAAATACTTTCAATGCCGCTGAAGGTTCAAAAGTCCACATCGCATCTTCGTTGGTAGATGTCCTTGTTTGGCCCCCGTCTCTATATGATTCACGCGATTGCCATTTCCAATTTTCTGGCTGGAAGTAAAACCGCTTGATGTTCTGATAAAATTCTCTGGATATGCCCCCGATGGCTTGCTTGTTCCCAATATCTGTTTGTCCCAATCCTCCTGTTGTTAAGCCTCCAACCCTACCCGTGGGTTCGATCAAGATTACTTTTTTCCCCATTCTAGAGCCTTGGATGGCAGCTGATATGCCTGCTGAAGTAGCACCATAAACCACAAGATCAAATGTTGATGCAGCCTGGGCTTTGAACTTGTCCAAGCCAAATGCATCGATCCATTGGATTGAAAATTGGTTGTTTTGAATTTTCACAGGCAACCAAATGTATCTGCTTTCATAGGGATGATCTGGTTTGTTGATATCAAACATGGCAATGTATGCATCATCCCTACCTTGAACTTTCAGTATAAAAGTGGATTGGCCACCAAAGGTTTTCTCCAACCCCAGTCCATTGTTGGGATTGATGCCTGAGCATGGATTTCCATGGTATTTCCAGGGGCCTGCAATTGAAATACTTGTGTAATATCGTGCAGGATTGGGATCCCATCCTGTTGATTCAGAAGCAATCAAATGGTATACTCCATTTCGCTTAATAATTGCCGGAGCTTCTGTCTTATCAAGGATTCCATCACATACCAGGTATTTGCCCTCTGGCATGAGATAATCATCATTCATTTTGCCTACCACAAATTTCTTATCAGGCTTCCTCACAGTCAGGTGATACAAATCTCCATTTTCCTCCTGATACATGGCAAAATCACCAGAGCCATTTTGAGAATTTGCGCCAAGGAATTTATGGCTGTATACAAAAGGGCCTGTAGGGCTTTTTGAAGTGGCCACACCAACAAACCCTGTTACTGTTCCTTTGCCCTTGAGGTATAGCTTAAAAAAAGCAACAAAATTGCCTGACTTGGCATTGAATACAATTTTGGGCCGATCAAAATTACATTCATAAGCTAGGTCATGTGTATCATCACCATTGACCAAATTGAGCACTTTTCCCCTATCCTGCCAATTGATCAAATCATTGGATGAGTAGCAGTGAATACCACCATCAGCATGTTTCGCTTCCGAAAGACCTGGTATTTTATGCGTACCATACCAGTAATATATTCCATTGTGAAATAGAACACCACCTCCATGGGCGTTGATGGGTTCGCCATTTGAATCCTTCCACATTTGACCGGGAGTGATTTGCTGACGGGAAACATGCTGTTGAGCCTGCAAGAAACTGACTCCCAGAAACAATAATAGCAGTACTGCCTTTTTCATGTCCATGATTAAAAATAATATTGACAATGAAAATACATCAATGGTTTGTAACAGGTGATGCATAAAATAAAAAAGCACGAAACCGGATTTTACCCGTGATCGTGCTTTTTTTCTTGCCTTAAGGCCCATTGGTGGAGCTGGTGGGATTCGAACCCACGTCCAAACATATTCGCCGAATGCTTTCTACATGCTTATTTTGGAATTGATTGTCAGGAAACGGCAGGGGCCAAACGAACCAACTATTTCCGTAGCTGAATGGTCTTAGTCAACCGGCACAGCCTATGGTTGAAGCAGCCTTATTTTTTTTGATTCAGCAGGGCGACTTGGTAAAGGCAAACCCGTCTGCCGGCTATAATGGGTGCGCTAATCTCTGATTAGGCAGCCATGGCGTAAGTGTTCTCGCCATTTATTGGTTTCGAATTCAGATTAAAGTGCTAATATTCGCAATGCACTGCATGCTTACATTCAAAGATCTACGCTGTCAATACCGGTCAGCCCCGATTGAACACACAAAATTACCCCATTTCCGGACAGAAAATGATATTTCTTCGAATAACTATTGTTAAAACGGAGAAGTTGCAATAAATTTGCATCCCAATCATCGCCCAGATGGCGGAATTGGTAGACGCGCTAGACTCAAAATCTGGTTATCGCAAGGTAGTGCAGGTTCGATTCCTGTTCTGGGCACTTTCTAAAAACCCTGTAAATCAATGATCTACAGGGTTTTTTAATTTTTGATACATTTCAAATTAAAAACACCATTAGTGGGCGAAAAGCCAGCTAAACTGAACCAATATTTTCAAAATTACCCACCATTTGAAACCTGCGTGTGGTATTTTTCCAGGTGAGCGAAACATCGATCGACGCATCGGTTTGATGAAGAATGGCTCTTGATAACTCTCCGTCTTTGGGGCCTTTGAACATGACCTTGGTTCCAAACTGTAGTGATATATCCAATTGAACAGAAAGGCTTCTGATTTGAATGATCTGATGATCAGGACTCCGGATCAAATTGGAAATAGTGAAATGCTGCAATTCTCGCAAATCGATGTGCTGTCCATCGAAACGCAAGTGCCCCACATGTTTATTGAATGTTTTTCCCAACCATACGATCTCCGCCCTGGAGAACAGTAAACTTATGCCTGGATCGTTAGGATCTACAGCGTGAACCCAAAAATAAATTTCCGGAAAAGAGGATCCCCAGTTCTTCTCCCAATACCCCATTTCATTTTCCAATGCATAGTACACACCTTTGTGACGTATTTGACCTGATACAGTTTGGGAGGCATTCAACACGGAGTGATAACAGGGAAGATTCGGAATATAGTAAGCGTAACCCATCGAATTTTTAAACGTTCGAATAGTGTGATTATTCATTAGATTCAGATCGATCCCCAAATCATGCATGTTTATTTGGATCAAATCTCTTGTCATCAAGTTATTCCCCATGCGGAAAATGTGGCGATCGGGATCACAGGAAACCTCATCTTTGGAAAAATAAACGGTCTCGGGTATTTGATTTGGAATAAGCACTTGCAGGAACCCGAACTTATCATTTGAATTGTGGGTCGTATATCCGTAGATAAGAATGAATGATGCTCTATACTGTGTCGAATAAACCTTTTGAAACCATCCTTCGAAATACTTGTTTCGTTCAAAATTGCCCCTAAGACTGGATGGATTGTATTTTTCGAGCATTCAATGATGTTATCTATCCAACAAGTTACGCGGGAACAATGACAATTCCATTGTCTGACTTAGCATATAATATTTGTCCGCCACAAACAAATAGTTTTGTTATCTGCCCTTATTTTTGCTGACCATAACACATATATCCCATGGAACTAAAAGTATACCAGGTTGATGCATTTGCTGAAAAACCATTCGGTGGAAATCCTGCCTGTGTTGTTCCGCTTGAGCAATGGCTTGATGAAACGCTGATGCAACAAATCGCATTTGAGCACAACCAGCCTGAGACGGTATTCTTCGTTAAAACGGGAGATCAGTACCAGATTCGATGGTTTACACCAACGGTTGAAGTGGATATTTGTGGACATGCAACCATCGCATCGGCTTATGTACTATTCAACCTGCTGGGATATGAGGGTGAAAAGATTGAATTTTTCTCCCACCGGAGCGGCCCACTGTTCGTTACCCGAAACGGGGAATTATTGACCCTGGATTTTCCAACAGATAACATTACTCCTGTTGCCCTGGACGAAACACTATTGAACTGTTTTACAGAAGTTCCGTTGGAAGCCTATCGTGGACGCAACGATTTCATGGTTGTGTTTTCGGATGAAAAAACTATCAGGGAAATGCAACCGGTTTGGTCAGCAATCACAAAGCTACATTCAAGGGGTTTGATTGTAACCGCCCCTGGAGAACAGGTTGACTTTGTATCACGCTGGTTTGGGCCACAAAGCGGCATCAATGAGGATCCGGTGACAGGCTCAGCACATACCACCTTGATTCCTTACTGGAGAACCGTACTCCAAAAAGACGAAATGAATGCATTACAGGTTTCTTCCAGGTGCGGGAAACTGCATTGCCAATTCAAAGGAGATCGTGTGCTGATCAGCGGTTCGGCGGTACTCTATATGAGTGGGACAATTTATCTCTGATGCATTAATGATCTTTAGATCAATCACGGCTAATCGCATCATAGCTTGAATTGCTGCCCGCAATTTTCATGTTATCAAAATAACAAGTCAGGTCGCTGCCTGCTGCACTCCCAATTCCAAGGTAAATGCCCCATTTGATGCGGAAACGATTGAACGCAACAGCATTGATTCCTGCTAAATTGATATGCTTTACGCCATCCTTCCAAACTTCGATAACCCCATCGGTTGCAGTGCTGTATTTACAGTGAAACACAAACTTTTCCCATTTTCC
>CAITQQ010000195.1 GCA_903894575.1 uncultured bacterium | reverse complement strand
AGACCACGGCCGGGCCGGACGTTTGGTGGTGGATGCTGCCTTTCTTTCAGGGCTCAGCAAAATCGAAACCTTTGATGAGAACGGCCAGCCCCAGAAAAGATGGAGGCCCAAGCAGGTCTTGCATTATATCCAGGACAGGTTTTATGAACCGGATTTAGTGGTGGACATCAGCGATGTATTTGAGCAAAGGATGGAAGCCATCAAGGCCTATGGCACCCAGTTTCATACTGCTCCAGATTCAAATAAAGGAGTACAAACCTATATTTCAACCCCTGATTTTCTGGAAGCATTGATTTCTCGGTCCAGGTTGATGGGCAAACGCATTGGTGTGAAATTTGCAGAAGGATTTGTGACCCAGAAAAACATTGGAATCAAAAGCCTGGAAGACCTTGTGCTCAATGAAACGTAGTTTTTATAGATGCAGGAATGTTTCAGTTCCATCATCAAATGTAAACATATAGATCATGGATGATTTCAGAACATCATCTTTCGAATTGATAAGTGAGTGGGCAATTGATAAATAAAAAAAAGTTGAATCATGTCAAAAGTCAATGTTGGTCTCGTTCAGATGGGTTGCTCATCTGATGCCAAGGAAAATCTCAACAAGGCCATTCTCGGAATCCGCGAAGCGGCTGCCAAAGGTGCAAACATTGTCTGTTTGCAGGAGTTGTTTACATCACTTTATTTCTGTGATGTGGAAGACTATGAGAATTTCAAATTGGCAGAAGCCATTCCCGGGGCAACCACCGATGAATTGTCTGTTGTTGCAAAAGAGACAGGTGTGGTGATCATTGCATCCCTGTTTGAGAAGCGCGCACAAGGCCTTTACCACAATACCACTGCCGTGATTGATGCAGATGGCAGTTATCTTGGCAAGTACAGGAAGATGCATATCCCTGATGATCCTGCCTATTTTGAAAAATTCTATTTTACCCCAGGCGATCTGGGATACAAGGTTTTTGAAACGAAATTTGCCAAAATTGGCGTGCTGATTTGTTGGGATCAATGGTATCCTGAAGCAGCAAGGCTGACCAGTTTGATGGGTGCTGAAATCCTGTTTTATCCAACTGCCATCGGCTGGGCAACTTCCCAGGATGAGCCAACCAATACAGAACAATACAATGCATGGCAGACCATTCAGCGCAGCCATGCCATTGCCAATGGTGTGCATGTGGTGAGTGTAAACAGGGTTGGGTTTGAACAAGAAGGCGCCATGAAATTCTGGGGCGGATCCTTCGTTTCCAATCCATTTGGAACCTTGCTGGCAAAAGGATCTCATGAAGATGAAGAAGTGATCGTTACCGAAATTGATCTTGATAAAACTGACAGCTACCGCACCCATTGGCCCTTCCTCCGTGACAGGAGAATTGACAGCTATGGTGAGATTGTAAAGCGGTTTATTGATTAAAGTTTAACCACATGACTCCTAAATCCCTCGGATACTATTTCCCCGCAGAGTTTGCTCCACATCAGGCAACCTGGCTGAGCTGGCCCCACAAGGAAGCCTCATGGCCTGGAAAGATTGATACTATTTTTCCATCCTATGTTGCTTTTATCAAGACGCTATCAAGGTTTGAGCAGGTCAACATCAATGTGGTGGATGAGGCCATGAAACAACGAGCATT
>CAITQQ010000194.1 GCA_903894575.1 uncultured bacterium | reverse complement strand
TGGCTTCGGTGCAAATCTATTCATCAGGGTAGGAGATACCCTTGAGCTTGGTCAATACGAGACTGCCTATCGCGAGTTTCCTGCGCAGGCTGTAAACAGGCTCACTGCAGACATGCAGACAATGTTTGAAGAAAATGTGATTCATCTTAAAAAAGGCGAAAGGACGGAAACAGCAGAGGCACTCATGCGCATGGCATACCATGATCATCCTGAAAACAAAGAAGGTTATTTTTGGGCTTCCAGGAATATTTGTGAAAGGGTGGCTGAAATGGATGATGAAACCTATGCTGCCTTTCATTCAAAGCTGGAGCGATATCATCAACTGCTCACTACAAATAAAATCGATGATATTTCCTTGTCGACCAATGCAGGACAATCAAAAAGCAATTGGCCCAACCTGTTTTTGTTGTTGCCATTCTTTGTAATGGGAACAATCATCTGGTGGATCCCAGGAAAGATCAGCAAATGGATAACCGATAAAACCGTTACCCGCATTGATTTCTATACAAGCGTGTACAATGGGGTGCTTGGTTTTATGGGCCTGATCTGGTGGGTGCTCTGGCAAATTGTTTTTTGGATGATGGGTCAAAAACTGCTTTGGTTCTTGATGTTTGTATCACCGGCATTTTGTTATGTAGCATTGGAATGGATTGACCGCTACGCCAGACATAAGACTGAATTCCATTTCAAATCACTGCTCAAAAAACACCTAGCATCTATTGATCAAATCAAGCAGCTGAGAAAAGAAATCATGTTTGCTTAGTTGCATAAAAGGAATCAATCCTTCAACAAGTCAGGCCTTTTCTCTTCCGTTCTTTTCAATGCCTGCTCATAGCGCCAGTCTTCAATTTTTTTGTGGTCTCCGCTCATCAAGACATCAGGCACTTTCATTCCTCTAAAATCAACGGGCCTTGTATACACTGGAGGCGCAAGGAGATTGTCCTGGAAAGAGTCAAACAGTGCCGAGGTTTCATCGTTGAGTACACCCGGAAGCAATCGTCCTATCGCATCTACAATCACGGCAGCGCCCAATTCACCGCCACTCATGACAAAATCACCAATCGATATTTCTTTGGTGATATAGTGGTCGCGGATGCGTTGATCAATGCCCTTGTAATGTCCACAAATAAACAGCAATGATTTCTTGAGGGACAATCCATTGGCCATGCTTTGGTTGAACACGTCACCATCAGGTGTCAGGTAGATGATTTCATCAAACTGGTGGATTGCATTCAACTCCTCAATGGCATTGGCCAGGGGTTCGCACATCATCACCATTCCGGCGCCACCGCCAAATTGATAGTCGTCCACCATCCCATATTCATTGATGGCCCATTTTCTCAAGGGGTGTACGGTGATGTTCAGTAAACCCTTTGCTGCAGCACGTTTCATGATGGAATGTCCAAACGGGCTTTCAAGCAATTCGGGTACTACGCTGATGATATGGATGTTCATGTTGGCTAAATATTTGGGCAACTATTGTTGCAGGGATGTTTTAATGTGAATGGATGCGCATACATGCTATCAATCATCCAGTGCTAAAAAATCTCCAAGGTCCCTACGTTCTTTTTTGGTTGGTCTTCCAATTTTGGAAGGTCTTTTTCCAGAGAAGAACGAAGCCGATTGGTAGGCAATGCGTTCTACTTCTTCCGGTGGGGTAAGGTCTTCATAATGCTTGATCGCCTCACTGTATTGAACCCTGGTATGCAATAATGAAATGACCTTGATGGTCCATTTTTTCTCCTCGGTCTTCACTTCATAGATATCTCCTTGCTTGACAGCCCTTGAGGCCTTTACGCTTTCTTCATTCAACTTGACCCTGCCTTTTTCGCATGCGGCACTGGCAGCTGTTCTTGTTTTGAACAACCGGATCGACCATAGGTATTTGTCCAGACGGAGTTTCTCTTTTTCCATTTTATTGCTTCCATAACAAAATTAACCATTTGAGTATAAGTGAACTTTCCTATTTTTCAGTTTCAAGCCAAATACAATGAAAATGAAACCATTCATCACCCTTGCCATGTTGTTTAGTTTATTGATAAGTCATGTTGCCATGCTGCAGGCCCAATCCAAAACACAATGGTCTGCTGACGGAACAGGAATATTCTCCTTGTCAAAAGATGCCTTGGTCAAAACCAATGTTTTGACCGGTGATGTTGACACCATCATTGGGGCCCTGGTATTGAACAAGGCGGACCTCTTTAAGAAAATGGACAATTATTCCTGGAACGAAAAGACCCGGCAATTGCTGGTATTTGCCAATACGGCAAGGGTTTGGCGCTATAATACAAAGGGGGATTATTGGATATATGATGACCTTTCTAAAAAATGGCATCAGCTTGGAAAATCAAGGCCGGCACAGACCCTGATGTTTGCTAAGCTTTCCCCTGACGGGAAAAAAGCAGCCTTTGTTTCTGAGCAAAACATTTATCTGGAAGACCTGAAAACCGGCGCCATCAAGGCATTGACAACCGATGGAAACAGGCGCATGATCAACGGGACATTCGACTGGGTATATGAAGAGGAGTTTGCATGTAGGGATGGATTCCGGTGGAGCCCCGATGGGAAGAAAATCGCCTTCTGGCAGGTCAATGCAGCCGGCACCAAGGATTTCATGATGATGGACAATATATCCGATATCTATTCAAAGCCCATACCTGTTGAATATCCCAAGGTGGGTGAAGCCCCCTCCGCTGTCAGGATTGGAGTCATTGATCTGGCTACAGGTAAAAAGACCTGGATGGATATTCCAGGTGATCAGCGTCAACATTATATTCCCCGGATGGAATGGGCAGGCAAGGATGAAGTTATTGTCCAGCAACTCAACAGGAAGCAAAATGAAAGCATGCTCTTCCTGGCCAATGCGGCCACTGGAAAGGCTTTTTCCATCCACGCAGAAAAAGATGCTGCTTGGATTGATATTCTTCCTTCCATTGATGACGACTACAATTATGGTGGATGGGATTGGCTTGATGGGGGCAAATCCTTTTTGTGGGTTTCTGAGCAAGACGGATGGCGGCATCTGTACCGCATGTCACGCAATGGCAAGGAGTCGGTTCTCCTGACCAAAGGCAATTTTGATGTGATAGAAATCGCGGCAGTCAAGGAAAAAGAAGGCTATGTTTATTTTTATGCATCACCCGACAATGCCACCCAGAAATACCTCTACCGTACAAAACTCAACGACAGTGCGACTCCAGAACGCATTACCCCCAATACCCAATCCGGCACTCACCAATATGATATTTCACCTTTTGCTGATATAGCTTACCACAGCTTTTCCAATCATAAGGTACAATATGTAACCGAGGCCATCAGCCTCAACACCCATCTGGATGGCAATGGGAAAAGCGCTGTGCAAGCGGCCATCAACAAAGTTGCAAACCAAAAATCGCCCATCGAATTTTTCAAGGTGAAAACGGATGATGGTGTGGAGATGGATGGCTGGATGGTCAAGCCGGAAAACTTTGATCCATCCAAGAAATATCCGGTGGTTTTCTTTGTCTATTCTGAACCTGCAGGAGCCAATGTGATAGATCGTTTTGGTGTGGGTAGGAACAGGCTGTATGTCGGCGACATGCGCAAGGATGGATATGTATATGTGACCATCGACAACCGCGGAACACCGGTGCCCAAGGGACGTGAGTGGAGAAAGTCCATTTACAGAAAAATAGGCATTGTCAATATCGATGATCAGGCCAAGGCCGCCAAAGAAGTCTTTAAAATGGGCTTCATTGATACATCCCGCGTAGCGGTCTGGGGATGGAGTGGTGGTGGATCTGCAACGTTAAATCTTATGTTCAGGTATCCTGAAATATACAAGACCGGTATTTCCATTGCTGCGGTTGCCTTCCAATTGACCTATGATAATATTTACCAGGAACGCTATATGGGTTTACCACAGGAAAATAGGGAGGATTTTGTCAAGGGTTCTCCCATCACCCATGCCAAAAATCTCCGGGGCAATTTATTGTACATCCATGGCACCGGGGATGACAATGTGCATTATCAAAATGCCGAGCTGTTGCAGAATGAATTGATCAAATACAACAAACAGTTTCAGTTCATGTCTTACCCCAACAGAAGCCACAGCATCTCTGAGGGCGAAGGCACCACAAGGCATTTGTCAACCCTCTATACCAATTATCTTAAGCAGTATTGTCCTCCGGGGGGTAAGTGAGTT
>CAITQQ010000193.1 GCA_903894575.1 uncultured bacterium | reverse complement strand
GGCACCACCTGCTTGGCATGCTTTGCCGAAAGAGACATGGAGAAGATGGTGTTCTTGGTCAGTGAATAATCGATATTGCTCCTGAAATTGAAACGCTGGTATTTGGTATTGGTATTGTAACCCGCAAATTTGGTCAATTCAGGCCTCAACAATCCTTCCTGATCAAGGAAGGTACCGGTAAGGAAATACTTCAACTGGGAAGTACCGCCCCTCACCGTTACGTTGGCCTGTGTCTGTGGCGCAGAGGGCCTCAACAAAGTATCGTACCAGTTGACATCAGGAAACAGATAGGGATCAGAACCGTCCTTGTATTTTTGAAGTGCAGTGGCATCATAAGGCATGAAATTGGGATCGCCCCCATCGTTCAAGTAAGCCTCGTTGAACAACGTTGCATAATCATAAGACTGAAGGTATTGGGGAAGCCTTGTAGGCCTTTGCATGGTGCGGTCTATCGAAACTGTCACCTTGGGTGCGCTCAAAATACCTCGCTTTGTGGTGATGATGATTACACCATTTGCACCCCTCACACCAAACACAGCTGTTGCAGATGCATCTTTCAGGATGGAAATATTGTCCACCTCATTGAAATCCACCTCATTGAACCTTCTTTCCACACCATCCACAAGAATCAATGGAGTTTGACCGGCAGTATTAAAAGTACCATATCCCCTGATCAGCAACAACGAGGCATCACCCCCGGGCAAGCCAGACCTTTGTTGCGTAATCAACCCCGGAAGGCGGCCTGCAAGGGCATTGACAACGTTGGCAGTTGGCGTATTCTTCAAATCAGCCTGGCTCACAGAAACGATGGCCCCTGTTTGTGAAGCTTTTTTCTGTGTTCCGAATCCTACAACAATGACCTCACCCAATTCTGTATTTTTTGAAACCAGGTTTATCTCTGTGATATTGGTTGTATTTACTGTAATGGTCCTGCGCTGGTAGCCTGTAAAGGTAACTTCCAGGTTGGCTGGCAAGGATGTCACATTGACCGTAAACATCCCGGAGGAATTGGTAAATGTCCCTTTTTTGGACTTTACATCTACAATACTTGCTTCTTCGAGGGGTTTCCCATTGTCCCCTTTTACAATTCCCTTGATTTGTACCTGGGCCATTGCCAGGCTGGAAAGGAAAAAGAGGCTGAGAAAAACAAATGTTTTTTTCATTTTGATGAACGAAAGTTTTGGTTTGTTAAAGCTGTTACGTGATGGATTGGGGCATTTGTTTGTCAAATCAAACAATAAAATGGATCTGCCCTGCAATAGTCTAGCCGCTTGGATGCATTAGATTTTGGTTAGTTTAAGGGATGTTAAAGATTTGTGAAAGGTAATAAAAAATAAAATTCATCCCATCCGTTAACATAAAAATCATTCTAAAAGCCAAATTAGGCTGGAAGATTCTGGCAATCTCTTGAAAGTTTACACTATTTATCTGACAGGGATTTCCAGTTTCCTGAATAATATGCCTTGTCTAGCGCTTTTACCAATGTATGATTCCCTTTCGCAATGGCATAATACCTTATATCCTGATAGATGTAAAATCCCAGCCAATATCCAAAGTCATATTTTTGCTGGAGTGAAATGGGGCGCTTGTAAAAATTATACCAAGACGTATTGATGTTTAATTTTTTTGCCACTAGCAAGGCCTCGTTGGCTCTCTTCCAGTTCCAATCTGCCGCAGCCTCAAATAATTTAGTATACCCATCGTAACTGGCAGTATCGGTATGGAAGAGTCTTACCCTGTCGTCCAATCCAAGCTCCAACAATGACACCCTTTGCTCAAATTGACTGTCCCCATCCAAATCATATTCAACACAATCAAAGAATCCATTTCCGTTGGCATCGGAATATTTCACAGTAGCAAAAGACTTTGGCTCACGTTGTAATCTTTCCCTTCCCCAACGTTCATAATTTCCTCCAAATCCCTGGTATGAATACGCAAGCTGGTCTATTCGCCAGGCACCCCACTCGGCTCCATACAAATGTATTTTCCCATCAAAACCACCAATGTACAATTTCCCCTTGCCACTGTTGTCCATGTCAAATTCGCCACGATCCCCTGCAGCATCTGCCTGTTTATTGTTATCCAATCCTCCCTTTTCCATGCCAATCTTAAAAAGATCTTTTGGCTCATAAAATTCAACCCGCTCCCAGCGGTTGCAGTCATCATCTTCATCAAATACCAGGCGGCATTCCTGCCAATCACCCCTCATGAAAATCAACGGATAAGCGGTGTCTCTTGCAGGATAATACAAACGATCTAGTTCTCTCCACCGCTGATCAAACAACAAATAATTGGCATCAGACAATCCTTTCCAATGCTTCAGTTGATGTTCCTGGTCACTATAGTCGAAGCCTTTCCCCTTGAAAAGAAGACTCATGTCAAAATCAAACTCATTGCCCGGTGCATTATCGTGATCAAGATCCCAGGTAAGTGCAGCATAGTCAATCTTTTTGGTAAACAGCACATCAATCTCCTTATCCTGTTGATCAAAACCATTTTTTGAACTGTCTGATTTGTCCCTGAAAACCGGACTATCTACCAGCCTGATCGCCCAATCAGTCAAGCCATCCTTGTTGGTGTCATAAAAAATAAATGGGTTTTCCCAATTGTAGCTTAGGTCTCCAATGCGGAAACTTGAAGCATGCATTTTGAGAAAAGTCGAATTGCCTGAATAGTCTTTGAAAAAATTAGAATGCCCGGAGTGTTCCCAGGCTTGCATCATGATCTTGTTCCAATCAATATAATGCATGATTTCATCATGGTCATCATCCAAGACATACATATAATCAGCTCCCCAGTCATAATAATTGCGAACCTTGGTTCCCGCATTATTGACAACCAGTTGTATGTCAGCCTTGCCATCGAGATTTGTATCGCACCAGTCAATGCTTAAATCCCAAGGACCAGCAAATATTCCATCCCTGTTCTTATCAATGAGCAGACAATCGCTATCGGTATCACCTTCAGTTTGGTTTTGCTGCATGTCATCATCATCATCAATCCAAGCAATAGGAATACTGTCATTGATCATCGCTTTCAAAACATCCGGGTCTCCATCCTTGTCCAAATCAATGTGTTCAATTTTGGATAATGCAGGCACCATTCGAAAAGGGAGAAGTTGTGTATTCCTGTTCCAGTATTGCGCCATTGATGGTGCACATGAAAAACTGCTGATAAAAAGCAAAAGCCCTATTACCCGATTCCTTGATTTATGCATGATAAAGCAAAATACTTAATTTGAAGTTGTCCATCCATCCATGGGTACCAAGGGCGTAGGTGTTCCTGGAGCCGTTGACTGAAAATCTATACGAATGGATGTTGGCGTGTTGGCGGCAAGACCAGTGAGCTTAACCTGAAGCTTTCCATAATAGGGGTTGGAACTATTTTTGCCAGCCATGATGGAGGTGAAAATAGCACCGGTTTCAGGAAGATAATTGATAGCAGTTGAAGAACGGTCTACCTTACTGAAGGAGGCTCCCGAAGGGGAAACAATCCTTGCATAGAAGGTTTTGCCATTTTTGTACATGGTGGCAGTTTTGCCATCCCCTGAAATGATGGCTCCATCGGTTGCAGCCGAATGCATCAACCAATAAACTGTTGATGTTGAATTGGGGGTGAATTCATCCTGGACGGAAATGAATTTCCCGGAACGGTTCATTTTGATTCCGCGCTTGTATGATTTTACATCACGGGAATAGTTGGAGCCAAGATCAATGATATAATATCCACCGGAATTATCATTTTCATTTTTGACCAATGTAGCTGTGCCTTTGGGGTTTTGCTCAGGCCTGGCATCCGGATTAAAAACCAGACAATTTTTACCTTCAGTTCTTACGCGGTAATAATAAAACCTTCCAGTTGTAGGAGCATTGTTGGTTGGAGCTGCGTCATATGCTGGATTGGTTACAGTAAAATAATCTGCGGGATAAGGTGATTGAAGTCCAAGGTTTCCTTGTGCCCAGTTTTCACCCATTCCTTGAATGAAAAATGAACCTGCGTCAAGGTGCCCATGGCTCGCATTGTTGTCTCCGGCATGAATTCCAACATAGAGTCCATTATCGTTTGAAGTTGATTCAAAAAGATATGCATAGTCTACCCCCTTGATGAACCCTGATGATGGGAAAGAAGCAGCAGCTCCTTGGTTGACCAATTGACGATCGTAAAACAAAAGATCCATCCAGCCATTCATTTTGCCTTTCCGATTGGCATTGATGGATTGGCACATGTCAAAATGTGTTTTTGCCATGTTGGCATCGCTGTAAAATTTTGAAAACCAAAAATAAGAGAGGAACCTGTTTTCCTTTCCTGCATACACATAATCGTCACCGAAGGTTGCAGTACCCACCGGCCCTGAAACATAATAGGGGAACATCCCTGTTTTTCTCAAACCAGCCTGATTGGTCAATCCAAAAGTAGCGCCCAAAGATCGCTTCATTGATTCAAGGGCAAGCATTGTATTGGAGAGGCCATAAGACCAATATGAAAGCCCCTCTTCACTTGCTCCATCAGGATCGAAAGACTTGATGTATTTAAGCATGCCGTTGGCGCAAGTCGCAATAACACTGCTGTTGAAAACACTGTCCATCTCATAGGTTGCCAATGCTGCCATGATCATACCCCCATGACAAATTCCATTCCAGTTGTCATCAGTATCATACCATTTGAAAGGACCTGTTCCATTATCGATTTGGTTTTTTCCTGGCCCCAAAACAAAAGAGCGCAAGGCATTGTAGAGTTGATTCCGCTGGGCAACGGTAAGATAATCATACAAGCCATCAAATGCCATCCCTACCGCTTTTGCAGCAATCCCTGCATCCAAAAAATGCCGGTTGGCTCCCCAATCGGGATAACTGCACATCCTGTTCAACTGGTCCCAGGCACGTGATGCATATTTGGTGTTTTTGGTAAACTGATAGGCGAGGATAAGATATGGCAAATGATCATTGCTGATGGTATGGATATTGCTGATTCTCAACTGTGCCGCATCAAGTCCATAATCGAGCAAGGGTGATCCGATGAGTGCATCAGCCCTGGCAATGATATCATCATAGGTGGCCTTGGCGAATGGATCTGTTTGAGCAGCACTTCCAATTTGTGCAATTTCTGCAGCAGTATAATGCAAACGGGGATGAACATTCTTGATCTTGGTATAGGAAAAAGCGCCATTCACTTGAGCAGCCGTTACAGGAAGGGACAATGTATTGGGGTCAACAACAGGCACTACCGGTGGAACTGGAGGTGATGGAGGAGTAACCACTGTTTCTACTTTTTTAGAGCAAGCAGTTACCAATAACAATAGGATCAAAGAATGAGCAACTCTTTTCATGTTCAAAGACGAATTTTATTTCCGGCGTTTTTCAATAATTGATCAAAATATTCTCCTGCAAAGCCAGTTGTCCCATCCGGACGGATAAGCCAGAATCCCCGCATCTCATCTGTCTTTCTGACATCGTTCAATTTTCTAAGTTCTTCATTTTTAGGCTCATTACAGTAGAGTTCCCATTGTATGATGTACGGAACTTTCAATGCCTGACAAACTCCGATATACGCGTCCCAGCGTTTGACAACAGGCTCTTTTTCTGTCAAGCCCTCATACCGCTGTTCAGGAATCCCTATTTCTCCAAGGAACACCACTTTCTGGCCTTTCATATAGGGCGTTGGCCGAATGAATTGTTTGATGTACTCTATTCCCCGGTAAAGCTTCAATCCTTTTTCATCCATCCCATCATAGCAGGACCAGGATACCATGTCTGTTTCAACCAAAGGCAATACACTGTTGACAATACCTGGAATGCCTTGTTGACTGTCCATCACTTTATTGGCTTCAATTGCATGCATTACTTTGCATTTGCTGCGTCCAACTGCTGCACGTGCACGGTTGACCCCATCCTGTCTGGCTTTGAACCATTTCGCCATAGCATTGATGCGGTCCAGTGAATCAGCTGGAACCAAGACTGTCTGCCTGTCGCCATCAACGGCCCTGATCAATTCGCCGGGTTTTCTTGACCACCTCGCACTTGATCCTGTACCACCGCGCATCATCCAATCACCTTCCCAGTTATGAAGGATGAAAGTAATCTCTCGATCCTTGTATTTTTCAAGCAGGTATTTTGTGAGTGCATAGATCTCATCCTCTTCTGCTTTTGCAGACGCATCGGTTGTCCTGATTCCTGCACCTTCAATGCTGAGGGCGATGGTGCTGAAGGGCATGTCAAAACAGGTTTGCCAGTAAGGATGCTTGGCCAAGTCAACAAGTGAAATATCCTTGTCTATGTTCCAATTTGAATTGTAGGGATAGCCAGAACCTGTTTTTCTGAACCATAACTTTACCACTCCGTATCCCAATGCTGTCATTTTTTTACATCCTTCAATCAGGTATGGTTCATTTGTAAAAAAATATTTTCCTGCTACATGGGTAGCCCCCAACTGGTGTTTGATGTTTGTTGGAATTTTAGCCCCATTCAAGGGTTGATGCTTGGCTATGGTTGACAGCACCTGTGCATCCGTCATGGAATGCTGGTCTACCTTTGTTTGTGAGCATATTCCTCTTCCCAAAAAAAGACAAAAAAGCAATGTGCCAATTCTTTTCATCCAATGCATTTTCAAAGTTTACAACGCAATAAAACAAAAGAGGGGTGCTGATGAATCAGCTCCCCGTTCTGCCATTTACTGTTTATGAGAGAAAAGTTGAAAGAACATGTTTTGTTTACAGTGTGATTTTTACATTAGGAGCATAATTATGCCTGATCGTGCCAACACCTGCCACATCAGCCAATGCACCTACCCTGAAAAAATAATCCCTTCCGGTTGGGAACAGGCTAGCATTGGCAGCAAGGTCAATGGTGAGGGTGATCAAACCATTGTCAACAACTTTGGATGGAGCATATGAAATTGCAGAACTGGCTGTAATTCCAAATTTAGTGGCCTCCCCAACGTATATGTCACTGAATGCATAGAGACGGACTGCCTTGACCAAGACATTTGACCCACCTGCTTCAAGGTTGAAAGTTGCAGTTATTTTCTTTCCAGCAGCATCGTATACGATCTTACAATTGTTCACCCTCAAATAAGGATCTACTGTAAAATCAAGCTGATTTTCGCCTGGCTTTATAGCATAATTCATCAATGAGATTGGAAAGAAATTGCTGTTGCGCAACTGGAAATCATAATTGGCTGCAAAAACCAGGTTATTGCGATACTGGCCATCATTCTTTATCAACCAGCGTTGCAGTACCTGTGTAGGATATCCCAATTCAAATGCTTCAATGCTTGACCCATTGATCAACTCCGTTTCAACAGGCTTGCCTGTAACCTTGTCTTTGATTGTGCCATAAACGATTGCGTTAGGCCCTGGCATGTTGTCTTTTTCGCAGGAAGAAAACATTGTTGTCAACCCCAGTGCATATATGATAAGTAAAAATGCTTTTTTCATTGCTGGTTTCTTTTCTTTTTAAAATTGTGGATTCTGTACCAATTTATTTGTAGCTACCCCTGGGATAGGCCTGTAATAATCCCTTGGCTGGAAGTTTCTTCCACCAGATGTTTCATCATAGAAATTATTGGCACGAACAAATATATACTTGGGAACTGCTGGGCGAAGATCAATCATGGGAACAAGAATGGTCCTTTTTGCAGAGGTGAACATTGTATGTGCATCTCTTCTCCTGATCAGATCCCAATAACGCCTTCCTTCGAAAGCCATTTCCACCTGACGTTCTTTGAGGATGTTGTTGATGGTGGCAGGAATATTATCGGTGTGGCCAGCTCTTTTTCTCAATGCATTTAAATAAGTTGCAGCAAGTGCTGAACTTCCTTTCCCACTCTCGATCGCAGCTTCAGCGTAATTGAGGAATACTTCTGCCATCCGCATATCAATAAAATCCAATGTGGAACCAAAATATGTACCGGGAACTGTTACCCCTTCCTGCAAAAATTTCTTCTGCAAGAACCCTGATATGGAATAGTTCTGGTTGCTTGAACTACCGATATTGAAAAATCCTGAGAATCCTGTTGCGCCATTGGGCGAACTGGCACCCAAAGACCAATAGGTCTTACCATCCTTGCCCAAAGCACTGGCATTGGAGTAAACCAGTTTAGATCCATCTTGCCTGATCATTCCACCCTGCATGATGATTTGCACCCCTTTCCATGTAGACCCTGGTAAAATAATGGTGGCATGTAACCTGGCATCTTTATTTGCAAATATTTCAGCCAATGTATTGTACTGCTTGAAAGGCTTGGTTGCATCAACTTTTGTTGGATCGGCAATAACATCATTCTCGTTGTTATCGGATCTCGTAGATAACTTAACACTTCGACCCTGCCCATTGTCGGTATAATCCTCATAAACATCAACAAGGTCGAGTGATGGACTTGACCGTCCGTAGAAAAGACCTCCAGGGTTTGTCTGTGAAGGATTGAAGTACATGTCAGTAGAGTGGCCTTGCAACAATGTAGTGGTTCCGTCGATATACCCTTTTTTGAAGATCACCTCAATATCCGCAGCAGTCGGATTTTGGAAAATGTCCTGGAAATTCTTGGCCGCCTCTGTTCTGTTTGCAGGCATGGGTCTGTACAATGCCTTACCGGAGTTGTTGATTACTGCTTCAGCTGCAGTAATGCAAAGTTGGTAATAATTGTCTGCATCAGCAGATGTCATTCCACCGGCCATTTTTTGGGTAACAGCATCACCTGTCAGGGGCGCCTTGTTCCAAAATTTGGCAACAGAAGCCGCATGCAATGCAGCCCTTGATTTCAAAGCAAGTGCGGCCCATTTTGTAGCACGGTATGGACCATCTACTGCAGAAAATGAAGCTGGCATTCCTTTTGAAGCCTCTTCCAATTCATTCAACACATAATCCCATGTTTGCTTCTCAGTGCTGCGTGGTACAAATAGATCAGCATTATCTGTTCCAGGCTTGTATTCCAAGGACTTCTCAATGATGGGTACCCCGCCATACCTTCTTGCCATGGTAAAATACATGTAGGCACGGATGAATCGACACTCTGCAATAAGTGCTGATTTTTGTGCAGCAGTAAGGGTTGTTACTACTGGAAGCTGTTCCAGCAATTGGTTTGTTTGGCGAATGCCATCAAAACCCCAGTAACTTTCATTCACAGGGCCAATTCCTGAACCAGCTGAAAGGCTTGCTTCATCGGTCAAGTATGCAGTTCCAAATCCTGGCTCAATATAATTATTACCAGGAGTACGGTGGTAGTTAAAACTGAGACCCGGATTGTATTTATAATCCTCAACAGGCATTTTACTGTAGAGATTGGCCAACAATGTCTTTACACCATTGGGATCTGTCAGCAATTGCTCAGCAGGAACCCTGTCCAATGGCTGCACTTCAAGGTATTTTTTGCAAGAGGCAAGGGCAAGACCTGCGATGATCATGCCGGTATATATCATTAGTTTTTTCATTACATCAATCATTTAAAAGTTAAGGTTGATACCAAAGTTGAAAGACCTCATGAGGGGATAAGTAAGATCTGCCTGATAAGCTCCTTCTTCTTTCTCAGGATCCAGATTCTTTGCCAGTGGATTGGCAAAAGTGAAGAGGTTGAATCCATTCACAAAAACCCTAAGATTATCAATCTTTATTCTTTTGGCAAATTGTGGAGCAAGCGTATACCCAATCTCTGTGCTCTTCAGCCTTACATACGTTGCATTCAACCTCCAACGGTCAGTAGTTAAAGCGTCGGTTGTATTATTGAAGTTGGACCTGAGTGCAGGATATTCTCCTGGAATCCACTTTGCTGACGGATCATAAGGATTCATGTTCGGATCTTCCAAACGCCATCTGTCCATGTATTTTTCCCACATTCCTGGATAACGTCCATATCCCCACACATCATTGGGAGATGCAAAAATCGAAAACAATGCCGAGCCTTGAAACAACATGTTCAGGTCAAACGCACCCCATGCCAGGTTGATGGTTGCTCCGTATTGCAATGGAGGATTACCGGCATATCCTTGGTATTGACCTGACCAGAACTCAGGCAATTGATCGTCCCCGTTGATGATGCCATTTCCATCAACATCCCTTATTGCAAAACTACCTGGAAGCATCATAGAGTTTCCTGATGCTCCACCCATCAGTGGTGCAGTCTGGTACTGGCGTATATCCGTATACCGCCCGTCATACAAATAACCCCATTCACGCCCCAATACACGGCCACCAGTGCCCCAAGTATCTTTCCATTTTTGCATGGTGCTTGCATATGGTGCCCTTTCACTGTAAACCAGGTACTTTCGTGCATAGGTCATGTTGGCACTTACCTCATAGCGAAGCTTGCCTATTTTATTTTTATGGGATACCATCAACTCAAATCCCTTGACCATGTCTTTGTTGATGTTTTCCTGAGGAAATGAAGCGCCGAAAGTGTTGGGAACTGACTGGATTTTTGTGGCCAAGAGACCATTCCGGTCTTTCTGGAACCAATCTGCCACAAGGCCGAATTTGCCATCCCAAAGACTAAGGTCAATACCAAGATTAGCTGTATTTGTCTTGATCCAGGTAAGGTTTTCATTTACTACACCAGGAGGAACCATTCCCGAAGTAAGGACCCCATTGTTGAATATGTACCCTTGGTCAATATTGCCATACCTGTACCCCAGATAATATTCGAAAGGATTGCCCTGATCTGCACCCATCATTCCGTATGATGCCCTAAGCTTGAGGTTGGAAATCCATGATGCATTGTTGCGAATGAAATTTTCCTGAGACACCCTCCAGCCTGCAGAAGCAGATGGGAACATTGCCCATCTTTTGCCTGGAGCATAGCGGTATGAGCCATCTTCACGGAATGCCAGCTCAAGGAGGTACTTGTTTTTAAAATCATAGTTGAAACGACCAAGCAGTGAAAGGTATTTTTGAATAATCCTGTCTCCACCATTTTGTGCATTGGTCAAGCTTCCCTGATTGATGATGTCCCATGTATATACATCGGCATAAAAACGTGATGCATTGATGATGTCTGATCTCAATGAGCGCATCTCGCCAACCACAGTAGCGCCAATATGGTGATTTTTTGCAATGGTTGTTTTATAATTTGCACTTGCCTGAACCACAGCCCTGCCGAACTGTGTCATGGTATTGACATACCTGTTCTGTCCCCTCAGGGTTGCTGCATTTGTAGCGATGTCGTACTGATTATATGCCCGGGCAAGGTTCGACCAATTGTTGTTGTTTCCATCGTAAGCCCCAAGCAATCCAAATTTCAATCCCTTGATAGAAGGGACATCATACTGTAGCTCCACCTGTGTTTGATACTGTACATTGCTCCACTTCTCGTAACCTGAAATTGCTTCAGATGCCAATGCATAAGGATTGGTGAATTCAGGTGGTATGCGGGTAACATTGTTTGTCCCTGGAACAAAAGGTGAGAAAGCCCTGTCAGCGATGATGAGGGGTTTAAAAAACCAAAAATATGATCCCTGTGGACTACGGTTATTGTCAACTTTACCAGCCAACGTAACGATGGCTTTGAGATCCTTGGTCATTTGGAAAGTGACATTTGTACGGAAATTGTACTTCCTGTATTTCTGGATATCGCTTTTCAAAATGCCATCATCTGCCAAAATACCAAGACTTGTATAATACGTTACGCCTTCAGACCCACCCGAAGCAGAAATGTTATGTTGCTGCTGCATGGTGAAGTCTCTGAGGGTTTCTTTAAACCAATCATAATCAATATAGCCTGGCTCAGTACCCGCTTTCCACTTGTCAAGATCAGTTTGGCTGAATGTTGGAGACAATTTGGTATTGCGATCCATTTCATTCCTGATGGTGCGGTAGGTATAGGCATTTACCATATCAGGCATGCTGGTTGGCTGCTTGTAGCCGACAAAACTGCTGTAGTTGAATTTTGCCAATCCTTTCTGCCCTTTTTTTGTTGTAACGATAATTACACCATTGTCTGCATTCATTCCATAAATGGCAGCAGCAGCATCTTTCAGTACAGAAATGCTTTCAATATCTTCCGGATTCAATCGCTCAAAATCGGACATCCCGTCACGGGGAACTCCATCAATCACGAGCAACGGTGTACCAAAACCCCTGATGCTCACAAGGCTGTTGAAAGTGCCAGGCTCTGCAGTCTGCTGCCTGATATGAACACCCGGAATTTTTCCCTGGATATTGCTCACAACACTGGTGCTTTTGGTTGTAAGAATGTCCTTACTTTTTATGTTAACAACGGCTCCGGAAAGCGTTTCTTTTTTCTGGCTTCCATATCCAATCACCACCACATCAGAGAGATCCTCAGTGGCTGATTTCAAAACAACATTGAATGTTTTTTTCCCTTTAAGCGGAAGCTCTTGCTGAATACGGCCCACAAATGAAACTACAAGCGTACCCTCCAGGTTATCCACCTCAAGATTGAAACGACCCTGCGCATCTGTAACTGTTGCCTTTGAAGAACCCTTGATGTATACTGATGCACCTGCAAGGGGAATCCCCTGTTCATCCGTGATTTTACCTGAAATGATTTCCTTCAGTTCTGCTACAGGTGTAACATCAACAATAACCAATGGTTTTGGCTTAACAACAATGGTCTTTTCAATAATGGTGTAGGACAGTGGCTTCCCCTTGAAGCAAAGGTCAAGCGCATTTTCCAGCGTCACATTACTGACATCAATGCTTACATTTCCTGCCTCCTGTAAAAGTTGGGAGCCATACAAAAAATCAAATCCTGTCTGCTTTTGAATCTTTTTAAACACTGATCTCAGAGGGACATTCTTCTCTGCAAGTGATACCTGAGAAAATCCGCTTGCTGAAACCTGCATGCAGGCAACCAGCAATAAGAAAACTGTGAATTTCATCATCAGAATGGTTTTGATTAGTGTTCCTGAGTACCTTTTGGGAGGGCATAATAAAGGCTTAAAATGCATAACTTTGTTTTGTTTGGGTTAATGATACAGGTCTGTCACGACTTATTTATTAGGCACCCAGGCATTACGCCGTCTCGACTTCCCTTCGAGGCGGTTTTTTTTGGGTTTCCTGAACTTAATTGTTTTGAGCAACTACTAAAACTTTCTTACCCACAATCCGAAATTTCGCTATTCCAGTCATTTCCAGCATTTCAAAAACTTTTGAAGCATTTACATCTCTTGAAATGGTTCCACCAAGGTGTTTCCCAGAAAAATTACCTGAATATTCCACATCCACATCATACCACCTTCCAATCTGACGCATTACCGTTTCCATATCGGTTGATTCTCCAAAATGAAACTTTCCATTTTTCCAGGCTACAACCTCCTCAAGGTTAATGTTGCTTGTTGTTCTGACTTCTCCATTGGGAAAAATTCTAGCCTGCTGGCCAGGTACCAACATCGATGGTTTTGAGCTGGAACCAACCTTAACCTTTACACTTCCTTCCAGCAATGTTGTATTGAGTGATGCCTCATCAGCATAGGCATTCACATTAAAATGCGTACCCAATACTTCAACTTCACCCCTGCCTGCCACATCCACCTTGAAAGGCTTTTGCTTGTTCTCAGCCACTTCAAAATATCCTTCCCCGTGCAGTTCAACTTTCCTTTCATTCCCATTAAAAACTACTGGGAACTTCAGTGAAGAAGATGAATTAAGCCAAACTTTGGTACCATCGGAAAGTGTCAACTGAAATTTTCCTCCTTTAGGGGTAGATACCGAATTG